>JAEUHD010000295.1 GCA_016793645.1 Verrucomicrobiales bacterium | reverse complement strand
ACAACCAGCCCTTGAAGAAATCGTTTCAACGGTGGCCCATCCTGCCACCTCCCCCTTGGAAGACGACGAAATTCCCGGCCCGCAATGCCCCTCCGAAGGCTTGTCCGGGACCCGGGAAATGGGGAGCCTGACGCATGTACGCGTACGCCGTCCTGGCGTTCACCCTCGGGATCCAGGTGCTGCTGGGATGGTCGCCACGCGCCGACCGTCTCACCTGGGCTCTCGAGAATTTTCCGGTCTGGATCGGGATCGTTCTGGTCGCAACGACCTGGAAACGCTTTCCACTGTCCCGGCTTTGCCTGACCCTGCTCGCCCTCCACGCCCTGATCCTCGCGGTGGGCGGACATTGGACGTACGCCCGCGTGCCCGCCGGGGACTGGGTTCGCGACACCTTCGGACTGGCCCGGAATCCCTATGATCGACTCGGACACGTGTTCCAGGGATTCGCCCCGGCCATCCTCGTCCGGGAACTCCTTCTGCGGACGAGTCCGCTCGGGAAATCCCGCTGGCTTCCATTCCTCACCGTTTGCGTCTGTCTCGCGTTCAGCGCCTTTTATGAGCTGATCGAGTGGTGGACGGCGCTTCTCACGGGTTCCGGGGCGAATGACTTTCTTGGCACCCAGGGGGATCCCTGGGACACCCAATGGGACATGTTTCTCTGCGCGTGCGGCGCCCTCGCGTCCCTCACCCTCCTGAGCGGCGTCCATGACCGATCCCTGTCCCGGCTCAAACCGGGAGCCCGGAACGCCCCCGGGAACTGAGGCGGTCCGGGAGGCATCTCCCGAACACTCTCTCCTTTTCCGAAACTTTGAATCGCGGCTACCGTGCATCCATGACCGCGACCGCCGCTGAACCGTTGGGCCCGTTTGCGACCCCGGAGATTCCGGATGCCACCGGGCATTTTGGTCCCTACGGGGGACGCTATGTCCCGGAGACGCTGATGCATCCCCTGCAGGAACTGGAGGCCGAGTATTTCCGTTCCCAACAGGACCCCGGGTTTCAAAAGGAACTCAGCTACTACCTCCGCGAGTTCGTCGGACGCCCCACTCCCCTTTACTTCGCGGAACGCCTGACCCGCGACCTGGGCGGGGCAAAGATCTACCTCAAACGCGAGGATCTGCTTCACACCGGCGCCCACAAGATCAACAACGCCCTCGGACAGGCCCTCATCGCCAAGCGCATGGGCAAGACGCGGGTGATCGCCGAAACGGGTGCCGGACAGCACGGCGTCGCGACCGCCACCGTGGCCGCCATGTTCGGGCTCAAGTGCGTCATCTACATGGGCGCCGTGGACTGCGAACGACAGGCACTGAATGTGTACCGGATGAAGATGCTGGGCGCCGACGTGGTGCCCGTTCACGCCGGCCAGAAAACCCTCAAGGAGGCGGTCAACGAGGCAATGCGCGACTGGGTGACCCACGTCCGCAGCACCCACTACATCCTCGGGACGGCCTACGGGGCGCATCCGTATCCGCTGATGGTCCGGAATTTTCACCGCGTGATCGGGGATGAGGCGCGCGCCCAGATTCAGGAGGCCGAGGGCCGGCTTCCCGACCTCCTGCTCGCCTGCGTCGGGGGCGGTTCCAACGCCATCGGACTCTTCTATCCCTTCCTCAACGATCCTTCGGTGCGCATGTGCGGCGTCGAAGCAGGCGGACATGGAATTCTTCCGGAACAACACGCCGCGCGCTTCCACGGCGGCTCCCTCGGGGTGCTCCAGGGGACGCGCAGCTACATTCTCCAGGATCCCTTCGGTCAAATTCAACTGACCCACAGTGTGAGCGCCGGACTGGACTATGCCGCCGTCGGACCGGAGCACGCATGGCTCCACGATCAGAAGCGCGTGGAGTACGCCTACGCCACGGATGACGCCGCCCTGGAGGCCTTCATGCGGCTGGCGCGACTGGAGGGCATCATTCCCGCGTTGGAATCCGCGCATGCCGTCGCGGAATGCATCCAACGCGCCCCGAAGATGCCCAAGGAATCCCTGATCATCGTCAATTTGTCCGGACGTGGTGACAAGGACGTCGCGCAGGTGGCGGCCAAGGTGGGCCTCCAGATGCCAAAATAGGTCGACCTCTGGCACGTGTAGGAATCCCGAGACTGTTCCCCGGAAAACCCCCGCCCCAGGTTTCGCACGTGAACGTCCTCATCGCCGGACGACGACGCTCGTTTCGGACCGTCTCCTTTGACGTCCGCACCAACTCGGTCCGACTGATCGACCAGCGCGTGCTTCCACACCGATTTGAAGTCCTCGCAACGGCGCACTACCGGGAGACCGCGGAGGCCATCCGGAACATGACCGTCCGCGGTGCCGGCGCCATCGGGGCGACCGCTGGATACGGTTTGGCCCAGGGCCTTCGCGCCTTCCGCGGCGGTGACATCACCCGGTTCCGGGCACGATTGGAAGAGGCGTACGACACACTGAAGGACGCACGGCCGACGGCGGTGGATCCGGTCAACGCCCTGAATGAAGTCCGCGCGGCCTGCAATCCGGACGCTCCGGTGAAGGACCAGCAGTCGGCGGCACTCACCGCCGCGGAACGGTTCGCCACCGACAACGTCGAACACTGCCGCCGGATTGGCGACCATGGAGCCCCCCTGATTCGCGACGGTGCCACCGTACTCACGCACTGCAACGCGGGCTGGCTCGCGTTTGTGGACATCGGATCCGCCACGGCGCCGATGTACGCCGCCCAGGCGCAGGGTCGCCGCTTCACCGTGCTCTGCGACGAAACGCGGCCACGCTGCCAGGGCGCCTCACTCACCGCCTGGGAGTTGGCCCAACAGGGCATCGACCACCGCGTGATCGCAGACAACGCAGCCGGATGGCTCATGCAGCAGGGCCGGATTGACCTGGTCATCGTCGGTGCCGATCGCGTGCTGGGGAGGACGGGGGAGGTCGCGAACAAGATCGGCACCTACACCAAGGCCGTCCTGGCGAAACGACACGGCATTCCCTTTTACGTGGCCATCCCGCTGTCCACGCTGGACTGGAATCTCCGATCCGGACGCGACATTCCCATCGAGGAGCGAAACGAGTCGGAAGTTCTGGGGGCGTGGGGCGTACCCTCATCACCGGCCCGCCGACCGGGGAAATCCAAGGACCCACTTACCTACGTTCGGATTGCGAACCCCTCCAGCCATGCCGTGAATCCCGGCTTTGATGTCACGCCGCCTGAACTGATCACCGGAATCATCACACCCCGGGGAATCTTTCAGCCCGACCAGTTGCAGGCGCTGCGGGAGTCCGCCCGTTAACGAGGGCCGGCTCCGTTCCCTACATCCTTCCGCCCGTCTCCCTCCCGGCTACTTTTCCGCAGTCGGGGGAAAGACCCGGTTACCAGCGGGGTCAATCTGAACCACCGTCCCCAGGATCAGCAGGCTTCGGGGTGTTTCCGAAGACGACGGAATCCCCGGGCGCCTCAGGACAAATCCCCACCCATCGTGGACCGAGGTCGTCGCAAATGGCGGAGCCTTTCGGGGAATCGCGACGTTTCCGCCTCCCTTCCCATCTCCAGGGAAGGGTTGAAGTCGTGGCATCCGGCCTCCCCGCAAGGAGAGCTCAATCAGCCCGGTGGTCTTGTCGAGCACCGGAATCACATCGAGTGCGAGTTCCTCTCCGGAACTCCCATCCTGATCGGGAGCATCCCTCTCCGCACCCATGCTGATTCGCGCCTGGCGACCACCCAGTGTCGTCACGTTCGGAGCCGCCAGGACTTCGATGCCAGGCAGTCGCCGGACCAGATCCTGAATCCTCTTGTACTCCTCAGGGACCATCATGCCTGTCGCCCCACTGTTGAGCCATTTCAGGTTCAGGGTCTCCAGTTCCCTATCTGTCACCTCAAGAAACTTGGCTTCAACGGTGAATTGTTCCGGCGGGTCCGATTCCTCCGGAGCACCGTTCTCCGGGGGGGCAGGAGCCGCCGCCACATTCGGATGCGAGGCCTGTTCACGCCGAAGCCTCGCCACCTCGCCCCGAAGCCGGAGCAGTTCGTCATGTTCCCTCCGGAGGCGCTCCAGTTCCGCGAGGTCTGCGGCGGAGGTGGATTGCGGGATCGAGGAGCGCAGCGATTCCAGTTCCGCGCGAAGCGCTGCATTCGCCTGCGCGAGCCGCAGTTGTCCGGTTCGAAGCCGGTCCCCCACCCATCCGAGGGTGAGCACCCCCACCAACACGGCCGTGGCAAACCCGAACACCAGCGGTTTGCTCGCCAGGAGATGAGCCGCCCCGGAGCCCGCGGGAACGGCACACGCTCCCGCGGAGATCGACGCCGCCATTCCCGTCGGCGCTGGAATCACCGCGTTGGCCAGGATCAACGCCGCCAGGGCGCCGGAGGTGGAGGTCACACCCCGCTTCTCCAACGCAGCCCGCAACCGGTCCAATGCCCGATCCACCCGCATCCGGGCCGCATCCTCACTGCACTCCAATGCCGAGCCGATTCGTGCGTACGGCTCGTCCTCGAAGAATCGCAACACCACGGCGTCCCGGTCCGGATCCGCCAACTCCGAGAGCGCCTCCTCCAGAACCGGCGCCACCCGCGACCAATCGTTGGTCTCC
>JAEUHD010000252.1 GCA_016793645.1 Verrucomicrobiales bacterium | reverse complement strand
CGCCAGCGCGCGAGCATGGCCTCCAGAACCACCCCCCGGCAGAGCGTTTCCTCAACGATCGGAGGCACAATCACAATCAGGAGGAATGAGCCGAACGGATCCTTCGTGGAAAGGAACTCCTCAAAGAACTTCGCGATGAAGGGCGGCATCGGAAACACCCGCTCCGTGATCACCCCGATCTCCAGGGCCCAAAGCCATCCTCCCAGGGTCAGGAGCAGGGCTCCGGGAATCGCCGCGGGAGGCCCCAGACGAAGGGGGAGCAGTTCCCTCCAGCGTCGGCGAACCAGCACCGGCAGCAGGGGGAGGATCGCCACAAATGAAAGGGCAATCGTGGCCGCGGAAAGCCACGGGCCAATCTGGGTTCCCTTCCCTGCCGCCAGTCCCACCAATGCGACCAGCGTCTGGATCACCGTCAACACCACCAGGTAGATCACCACCAGGACCATCGAACGCCCAATGAACCCTCCCGGACGCACGGTCACCGCCACAGGAAGGGGAGGGAGGACGGTTCCGATCACCGGGGGCGCCTCGGGACCGGAAGGTGGGTTCCCATTCATGGACGTCCACGCTGCCCTCCCGCCACAGGGACGTCCATTCCCATTCGACCCCGAAGGACGGACCGGACTCTCCCCACTTCCGATCCGATTCGTCATTTGACCCCGCCCCCGCCGGCCCCTTGAATGCCCCCCTCTCCATGAATGCCCGTCCGCAACTCCTCCTGATCTCCGCCGCTCTCGCATGGACACTTCCGGCGGGTGCCGACGAATCCCGCGCGGGACGCGACCACGCCCTCGAACAGATGAAGCGAATGACCGTCGCGGACGGCCTCGCCGTGGGACTCTTCGCCACGGAACCGATGGTCGTGAATCCGGCGGACCTCGACGTCGACGCCCGCGGGCGCGTCTGGGTGACCGAGGGCGCCAACTACCGGTCCACGTTCCAAAAATGGGGAATCCTCCGCCCGGGCGGCGACCGGATCCAGATCCTCGAGGATACGAACGGGGACGGCACGGCGGACGTCGCCAAGACCTTCTACCAGGACCCCACGATCAACACAGCCCTCGGGATCTGCGTGCTCGGCAACAAGGCCATCGTCTCCGCCGCCCCATACGTGTTTGTCCTGACGGACACCGATGGCGACGACGTGGCCGACCGCCGCGAACTGCTCTTCAGCACCAATCCCCGCTCGGCGGACCACGACCACGCGGCGCACGCCTTTGTCTTCGGACCCGACGGCAAGCTGTACTTCAATTTCGGAAACGCCGGAGGATTCCTCCGGCGTCCCCCGGCATCCCTCAGTGAGATTCCGCTCCACGGCCCCCTCGATCCCGCCCAACTCGCCCAGGGACCGTTGGTCCGGGACATCGAGGGACGCGAGATCTCCGACCAGGGGAGGCCCTTTCGCCAGGGCATGGCCTTCCGGTGCAATCCCGATGGGAGCGACGTCGAGGTGCTCGGGCACAACTTCCGCAACAACTACGAGGTGGCCGTCGATTCCTTTGGAACCGTCTGGCAGCCCGACAACGATGACGACGGAAACCAGGGAGTCCGGATCAACTACGTGATGGAAGGGGGAAACTTCGGCTACACCGACGAACTCACCGGGGCGGGATGGGGAAAGAAGCGAACCAACTGGGAGAAGGAAATCCCGCTGCGGCACTGGCACCTCAACGACCCCGGCGTGGTCCCCAACCTGCTCCATACCGGGGCCGGTTCGCCCACCGGCATGACGATCTACGAAGGGTCCCTGCTCCCCTCGGTGTTTCAGGGCCAGATGATCCATTGCGACGCGGGCCCCCGGGTGGTTCGGGCCTATCCGGTGACACCCCACGGAGCCGGATATGCGGCCACAATTACCAACGTCCTGAGCAGCAGTGACGATTGGTTCCGTCCGAGCGATGTCGCCGTGGGCCCCGACGGTGCCCTGTATGTTGCGGACTGGAACGACGCCGGCGTTGGTGGCCACTACATGGCGGATCAGAAACTGGAGACGATGACCGGACGCGTCTATCGGGTGGCGCCTGCGGGGGCACCGTTCGTCACCCAGGCACCCGACGTCACCACCATCCCGGGAGCGATCACGGCCCTCGCCTCACCCAACAACGCGACCCGCTATCTCGGCTGGCAGGCCTTGAATTCCAGGGTGGGGAAGGATCCCGCAGTCGAACTCGAACTGGTGGCCCTCTGGAATGGAAAGGATGCACGCCAGCGGGCCCGGGTCCTGGCAGTCCTCGCGCAATTGCCGGGAAACGGACCTCGCCACCTCGCCAACGCCCTGAAGGATCCCGATCCGAACCTCCGCATGGCCGCCCTGCGGCTGGCCCGGGAGCGCAATATGGAGTTGCTGCCCCTCGTGAAATCCCTTGTGACGGATCCGAACCCCGGGGTCCGACGGGAAGCCGCCCTCGCCCTTCGCCACATTCCCGCCCCCGAGGCGGCCGCCGTATGGGTCGGATTGGCTCAACAACATGACGGACAGGACCGCTGGTACCTTGAGGCTCTGGGCATCGCCGCGGACGGCCGATGGGACGCCTTCCTCGGCGCATGGCTGCAGGCCACCGGCGGCCGGTGGAATACTCCGGCCGGGCGGGACATCGTCTGGAGGAGCCGGGCAAAACGAACGCCGGAACTGCTGGTACAAATTGTGACCGACGACACCAACCCCCCGCCCGATGCCGCGCGGTACCTGCGGGCGTTCGATTTCCTGTCCGGACCCGAAAAGGATGCCGCGCTCCAAAAGATCCTCGCCGCCGCCGCACCCGGAAAGTGATCCCGTCCCGTGGCCCGCTTCGCCCTCATGGTCCCGACATGGACCGGACATCTGAATCCGATGTCCACGCTGGGCCGCGAGCTGCAACGCCGCGGACACGAGGTCACCGCGTTGTCATTCCCCGATTCGGCCCCCCGGCTCGCACAGGCGGGACTCGAACATCGGATCGTCGGAGCCGACGTCTTCCCCCCCGGCGACTGGGGTCGGCGCTCCAAGGCTCTCTCCCGTCTCTCCGGGATCCGGGCCGCACGCTATACGGTGACCTGGATTGCCAGGATGACCGACGTGATGATGACGGAGCTTCCCCGGATTCTCCGTGCCGAAGGCTTTCAGGGGCTGGTCATGGACCAGGTCTGCTACGGCGCCGAATGCGCCGCCTCCGATGCCGACGTCCCGCTGGCCATGGCCTGCAATGCGCTTCCCGTCCACTTCCAGACCGACATTCCGCTGCACACGGAAACCTGGCCCTGGCCTCTCAACCCGTTTTCGTGGATCCGAAACCGGATCGTCCAGACCCTCCTGCTCACCACGGCGCAACCCCTGTTTCGTCCCATCCGACGGCATCAGGAAGCCGCCGGCATCCGCTGGAACGTACGGCGCCACCTGAATGAAGTGCCGCCCAGCCTCGTGCAGGTCGCCCAATTGCCGGCCTGCCTGGATTTCCCCCGGCGCCAGGCCCCCGACCATTTCCACCACACCGGTCCCTGGCATGAGCCCGCGGCGGCGGGGCGGGACGGATTCGACTGGAACTGGTTGGACGGGCGCCCATTGATCTACGCCTCGCTGGGCACCCTGCAGAACGGCCTCACCCACCTGTACCAAATCATCCTGGACGCCTGCGCCCAACTGCCCGTCCAGGTGGTCCTCACCCTGGGACGCGACACCGGCCCCCGTCCGGACCGTATCCCCGCCAACGCGCAGGTGCTCGGGTACGGACCCCAGCTCGCCCTGCTCGAACGCGCGTCCCTCGTGATCTCCCACGCCGGTATGAACACCACCCTGGAGGCACTGTCCCTCGGGCTCCCGCTGGTGGCCCTTCCCATCGCCAACGAACAGCCGGGCATCGCCTCCCGAATCCGCCACGCGGGCGCCGGGGAGTTCCTGTCCATTCGTTCCCTCGATTCCGAACAGCTTCGGAGAGCGGTCGAGACCGTCTCCGGGAATCCATCCTACCGGGAACGCGCCCGCGCCTGTGCGGACCAGATCCGCCGGGACCACGGATTGTCCCGTGCCGCCGAACGGGTCGAGGAGGCCCTCACCACACGCCGCCGGATCGTTCGTCGGCGGGACTGACGTCTCCGTCGCCCGGCGTCGGTGCGGCTCCACACTCCGGAGCGCGAGGGCGGAGCTTCCGGCTTCATGGGAAAATGCCCGGGGAGGAAACAGGCGCCCGCCCCGAAGCGGGCGCAAGGATCCGGAACGGAAAAAGGATCGCCGCACTCCCCGGGAGCGGCTTGCCCCGCATCCGGGGGCATCCTAACGTCCGCGTCCCTTATGGAGAACGTCGTCATCATCGGGACCGGCTGCGCCGGACTCACCGCCGCCATCTACACGGCCCGGGCGAATCTGCGTCCGCTGGTGCTCACCGGTGTCATGCCCGGCGGCCTGCTGACCACGACCAGCACGGTGGAGAACTTCCCCGGCTTCCCCGAGGGCATCGACGGATTCGAACTCATGACCCGCATGCAGGCGCAGGCGGAGAAGTTCGGCGCGCAGGTGAAGTTCGGCACGGTCGAATCCGTGGATCTTTCCAAAAAGCCCATCCGGCTGATGGTGGACGGCGAGGCGGTCGAGACGCAGACGCTGATCATCGCCAGCGGCGCAGGACACCGCCATCTCGGCGTTCCCGGAGAACACGAGCTGGAGAAGAAGGGCGTAACCTATTGCGCGACCTGCGACGGGGCGCTCCCCATGTTCCGCAACCAGCCGCTGGTGGTGGTGGGCGGCGGCGACTCCGCGTGCGAAGAGGCCAACTACCTCACCCGGTTCAGTTCCGAGGTGTACCTGATCCACCGCCGCGACACGTTGCGCGCCTCGCGCATCATGGCCGACCGCACGCTGGCCAATCCGAAGATCAAACCAGTGTGGGATTCCGTGGTGACCGCCGTGGATGACGTCGCCGCCGGCAAGGTGACCGGGGTCCGCCTGAAAAATCTGAAGACCGGCGCGGAAACGCGCCTGGGATGCGCGGGCGTGTTCGTCGCCATCGGGCATCTGCCCAATTCCCAACTGTTCCAGGGCCAGCTCGCCCTCGACGAAGCCGGATACTTCGTCCTCGGCCGCGGGATGGGGACGAGCGTTCCCGGCGTATTTGTGGCGGGCGACTGCGCCGACTCCGTGTACCGGCAGGCGATCACCGCGGCCGGAATGGGCTGCGCCGCGGCCATCGAGGCCGAGCGCTACCTGGCCGGACTCTGCGGCTGAAGCCCGTTCCGTCCCGATGGACTCCATCACGCCCACCGAACTCCATCGCCGCCTCGGCACGCCCGAGGCGCCCCGCCTGCTCGACGTGCGGGAACCCGGCGAGCACGCCCTCGGGGCCCTGCCGGAGTCCCGCCTGATTCCCCTCGGGGAGCTGCCGGAACGGGCCGGGGAACTGGAGGATTGGCAGGATTCCGATGTGGTCGTGTACTGCCATCACGGCATTCGGAGCGCCCGCGCCGGAGCCTTTCTCGAGTCCCTCGGATTCCGCCGGATCTTCAATCTGAGCGGCGGTGTGGACCGCTGGGCGACCGAGGTGGATCCGCGCTTTCCCCGCTATTGAAGCTGCGGCCCTCCCGTCATCCCGGCGGCGTGGACAACGATTCCAGGAGCCGCCGCAACTCATTCATCCGTGCGCGCGCCTCGCGCTTCGCCAGGCGGGGAAACTGTCCCCCGACCGTAATCAGTTCCCGGTTGCGCATCAGCTTCACTTTGCCGTCCTCGACCTCCACCGAGCTGACGTGGCGGGACGCCGCGAGAATGCGCAGGGAATGCACCGCCATGAGCAGCTCCACCGGAGGAGGCGGCGGTCCAAACCGGTCCCGCAGTTCCAATCCCAGGGTCTCCAGGTCGGCGGCTGAGGAGGCCTGGGCCAGCTTGCGGTACACCTCCAGCCGCTGATCGGGTTCGCGGAGATAATCGGCGGGCAGGTAGGCGGGCGCCTTCGGTACCGGTGGGCGCTGCTCCTCTTCAAGGCGTGCGATCCTCGACGGACCGTCCTCGTGCCAGATCGCAATTCCCTCGCGCGGCACCTCCACCTCGGGAACGCGCGATTCCCGGCTCCTGCGCTTCGGAGCCGCGTCGACGGGACCTCCCTCCTCTCCCGGGTTCATGGCGAGGAAATCGAGCCGGATGCGAACCTCAACCCTCCGAGCGACACGCTCCCCCTTGAGGGAGGCGATGCTCTGCTTCAGGAGCTGGCAGTAGAGATCAAACCCCACCGCCGTGATGTGTCCGCTTTGCTGCGGTCCGAGAATGTTGCCGGCGCCGCGAATCTCCAGGTCGCGCATGGCGATCTTGAATCCGGAACCCAGCGCGGAGTACTGCTTGATCGCACTCATGCGCTTGCGCGCCTCGGCGACGAGCTGCGCGTGGCGCGGCAGCATCAGATGACAATACGCCTGGTGCTTGTAACGACCCACCCGGCCCCGCAACTGGTACAGCTCGCTCAGCCCGAACCGGTCGGCGCGGTCGATCAGGATGGTGTTGGCATTGGGAATATCGAGCCCGCTCTCGATGATGGTTGTGCACACGAGGACGTCCGCCTCGCCGTTCACAAAACGCGTCATGACCTTCTCCAGGTCGTCGGGATCCATCTGCCCATGCCCCACCACCAGCCGGGCGTCGGGAACCAGCGCGGACAACTTCGCCGCCACCGTGTCGATCGTCGCCACCCGGTTGTGCAGGTAGTACACCTGCCCGCCGCGGTTGAGCTCGCGCTGGATGGCATCGCGGATCACCCGCTCATCGTAGTTGCCAACGACGGTCTCCACCGGGAGCCGGTCCTGGGGTGGAGTCTCCAGCGTGCTCAGGTCCCGGGCCCCGGTGAGCGCCAGATACAGCGTCCGTGGAATCGGCGTCGCGCTCAGCGTCAACACATCCACCGTGGTCCGGAGCTGCTTCAACCGCTCCTTGTGCCGGACACCAAACTTCTGCTCCTCATCCACCACCACCAATCCGAGGTCCCGGAACTGCACGTCCGGGGACAACATGCGGTGCGTCCCGATGAGAATGTCCGCCGCCCCCGCGGCGACCGCCTCCAGCGCCGCGCGCACCTGGCGCGGGGATCGGAACCGGGACAGCAGTTCGATCCGGACCGGGTATCCCGCCATCCGTTCCCGAAAATGGTTGAAGTGCTGTTGCGCGAGCACGGTGGTCGGGACCAGCACCGCGGCCTGGCGTCCGGACATCACCGCCTTGAACGCCGCGCGAATCGCCACCTCCGTCTTGCCGAAACCGACATCGCCGCACAGGAGGCGATCCATGGGACGCGCCGACTCCTGGTCGCGCTTCACCGCGGCAATCGCGGTCACCTGGTCCGGAGTCTCCTCATACTCGAAGGCCGCCTCGAATTCCTGCTGCCAGTGGGTGTCGGACGGCAGGGGCGCCCCCTCCTGCGCGGCGCGCGCCGCCTGCACCCGCAGGAGGTCGCTGGCCAGGTCCCGGACCGCCAATTCCGCCTGCTCGCGGGCGCGGTTCCAGCGCGTGCCGCCCAGGGTGCAGAGCTGCGGACGCGCCTTGCCCGCGCCCACGTACTTGCTGACCAGGTGTGCCTCGGTGACCGGGACGTACAGCTTGGGCGACTCCTCCCCGGGCTCGCGCGGCGCGTACTCGATCACCAGGCACTCCTGTCCGCCCCCCGCGTCTGCGGTCGTCGCGCGGTCCCGTCCCCGGGACGGCGCGAGCACGGTCAGCCCGCGGTAGCGTCCGATGCCATGCTGGAGGTGCACCACGTAGTCGCCCTCCTCGAACTCCGAGAAGTCCACCTCAAAGGCGGACCGTACCGCCTGGGCATGCGGGGACTTGAGCCGCCGGGCCCGGGACACCTTGTAACGCCCGTAGATCTCCGCATCGGTGACCACGACGGCGGCCGCGGTAGGCAAATGAAATCCGCGGGACAGCGCGCCGAGATGGACCGTCGGGATCGCCGGTTCCCCCGAGGCCAACCCATATTCCCCCCACAGTTCCCGAAACCGCTCCTGCTCGCCCTCATTGTTGCAGAACACATGCACCGCCGTGCCCTGGCGGATCCACCGGTGCATCTGGTGAAAGAATTCCCGACGCTGCGCCTCGGCCACCGCCGCCTCGGGCAGGGTGGCTCCGATCGGACGATACGCGTCCAGCGACCCGATCACGGCCTCCGGATCCTCGGACGCCGGCAATGAAATCACCGTCCGCCCACCGCGGGATGCGGCGTCCAAGGTATCCTGCCAATCCGCATGAAAGGGATCCCCCGGAGGGACCTGCTGCGCCTGGCGCAATTCCTCCTCCAGCAACGCGTCCGGATCCGCCAGGATCACCAGGGCATCCCCCGGCAGATGATCGAAGAGTGTGCAAAGGGACGGAGCAGGAGGAGCGGCCTCCGGCGCAGCACTCGCAGCCTTCGCCGCCGCCTTGAGCAGGCTGATCTCGCCCGCAGGTGGGATCCGGACGGATTCAATGGTCTCCCGCGAGATCTGGGTGGCGGGATCGAACTCGCGCAACGACTCCAGTTCGTCCCCAAAGAATTCCAGGCGCACCGGCCACGGTGAACTGAGCGGCCAGACATCCACAATGCCCCCGCGCCAGGAAAGCTCGCCCTTGCTGGTGACCTTGGCCTCGGGTTCGTGCCCCTGATCCTCCAGCCACTCGATGAGGTCGAGCGGATTCACCCGGTCGCCGCGGCCCAGCCGTCGCGTCCGGCGCCGCAGTTCGTCCGGGGAGAACGTTCGCTGGCGAAGGGCTGTAATCGTCGTGACCACCGGAAGGCTCGGTGTCCCATCCGCCGCACCGCCATCCGGGGTCAGGGAAAGGAGCGCTTCCAGCCGTTCGCTGATGATATCGGAGTGCGGCAGCTTGGAGTCGTGGGGCAGAACCTCCCAGGACGGGAAGAACAACGGCACCCGATGACGCGCAGCGGTCTTCTCCCCAAACTCGGTCCGGGCGGCGACATTCAACCAGGTGGTCAGGTCGGCATGCAGGGCCTCCTGCGACTTCAAAGTGTCCGTCACCACCACCACCGGACGGTTTGGAAAGCGATGGGCCACCAGCGCTGCGAGAAAGGCATGGCCATTCCGATGGGCGGGAGCCGCGGACACGACGCCTCCCTCCGGAATGCGCTGCAGCAGGGAGGCGCATTCCGGATCACGCTCGGCGGCGGCGAAAAGATCCGGTCGCGGCGCAATGTCGGGTGGTTCCGGCAAACCCGCGGAAAATGGACGGACCCGCCCCGTCCGCAATCCCGAATCCGTCCGACCACCCCGTCACTCCGGGTCGTCCGGCTCCGTCCCGGAATTCTCCTCCCCGTCCTGCTCCAGCCACCGGACGATGGTGTGGATCAGGTATCCGATCCCGCTCAGCACCACGATCGCGGCAGAGAGTCCGATGATGACATCCCCGCGCTTCTGCTCGGGGATGAACCGGACGGGATACAGGAATGCGACGATCGAGGCGGCCAGCAACGCAAAGGACGCCACCACGATCGGGCGTCGGCCGCCGCCCGAAGCCGAGCGCGCCGAGAAGCGGAAGATCATCAGCCAATAGATGCAGGCGATGACGGCCCCCGCAAAAAAGCCCGGGATCGCCAGGTTGGTCCAATGAAACTCAAACCCGTACTGGCCCTGCTTCAGCGTGGTCAGTGACGCAACGACGCCTCCCATGCCCACCGCGGAGGCCAGCATGACCAGGACCCGGAATGTGGAATCCTCATGCAGCGGGACGGGACTCGAGGACGGGGACGGCTTCATCGGAACGCAGCACCAGTGAAGCGGATGCCCGTTCGTAGTCCAGCCTTCAGGCTGTCCGTTCGTCCCCTCCGCCCCCGGCCCCAGAGCCGACCCACACCCACGCCGGAACCACCTAAAGGTGGGACTACAAACCCTTGTTCGTAGTCCAACCTTCAGGCTGTCCGTTCGTCCCGCAAGGCGGACCTCCGCGTCGCTGCGCTCTCAGGACTCGGGAGCCCTTGGAGCTTGGGGAGAGGGGACAGGCTAAAGCCCGGACTACAAACGGACCCGGAATCGCGACGAAGACTTGGCAAGCCGGGGCCATCGGCGGTACGTACGGCGTCACCTTGCCCACGCGCAACACCCCTGAATCCCTGCCCCTCGATTCGCCGATCCGCCGTCGGCTGCCGCCGCTCCTGCGCCGGGCCTGGTACGGACTCAACCAAACCTTCCGCCGCCGCATCGCCCACACCGGAGTCACGCCTGACCAGTTCACCGCCCTGCGATCGCTCCTGGAGGGATCACCCGAAGGCATGACCCAGCGGGACCTCACCACAGCGATGTCCAGCGATCCCAACACCGTGGCCTCCCTCCTGGAACGCATGGAAGGCGCGGGCTGGGTGGAACGACGTCCGCACGAAACCGACGGACGCGCCTATCGCATCCGATTGCTGCCCGCCGGCGAAAAGAAGTACGAGGTCGTCCGCGAAATCGCCGTGGCACTCCAGGCCGAAGTGCTGTCCGTGCTCCCTCCCACGGACCGCGAACGATTCCTGGAGCAACTGGACCTGGTCTCCGAGGCCTGTCGCCGCGCCGCCGGGGCCGGGGCGCGTCCCCGCCGCTGATATGGACGCACCGCCGATCCTGGCGACGACGCCTCCTCCCGCGGCACGCCCTCCGGTGGCCGTTTGGAGAACGGGGATCATGCTCGTGCTGGTCGGGAGCTACCCCCTCATCGTCGGATTGGTCGGACGGTGGTTGGACTCCGGACACGCCGGGGGAACGGTGCTGCCCGGAACCGTTCCAGGCCTTCTGGCGGCCTGCGCGGAGAATCTGGCCCTCTTCCTCATCCTGTTCGGCATCGGAGCCGCGATCGCGCGTCCGACCCGTGCCGAACTGTTTGCCACCGGGTTCCCCGGCTGGAAAGACTGGCTGCTGGGGCTCGGCTACTCCGTGGGTCTGCGCATGGGGCTGGCCATCCTGTTGGCGGCGGGCCTGATGGTCGCCGGAGCGGTCCTTCAACTGAAGGGACAGTCCCTCCAATCCCTCCAGGGACTCCGTCCCGAAGTGGAGAATCTCCTCGACCCCGGCGCTCTTCGGAACCCGGTTTACTTCCTGTTGTCCCTCACGGTGGTGAGCTTTGTCGTCGCCGGTTTCCGCGAGGAACTCTGGCGCGCGGTCGTATTCGCCGCGGTACTCCGGCTCGCCCCCCGCGCCGGCACCTCGATTCCCCGACGCCTGGGAATGGTGGCGGCCGCGGCGGTGATCTTCGGGCTCGGCCACCTGGCCATGGGCTGGAGCGGAGTCGTGCTCACCGGCCTGCTGGGCCTGGGACTCGGGGGCATCCTGATCTTCCACCGATCCCTCTGGCTGGCCGTCCTCGCGCACGGGTTCTTCGACGCGACCTCCTTTGTCCTGTTTCGCGTCATCGACGCCATGGGCGCCCTCGACACCCTGCTGCGCAAGTGAGCCGGGCCGGGTCCAAACGAAGGATTGTGCCGCGAACCGCCTCCCCTATCTTCGCCGCGCGTTGCTCGTCCGGCGGAGTCCGGCGGGCCGCCCCGGTTCGGGCCCCGGGTTGAGGGTCCCCATCCATGCTGGTTCATCTACTTAAATCCAAGATTCACCGGGCCACGGTCACCGCCGCGAGTCTCGACTACGAAGGAAGCCTGACCATTGCCGAGGACCTGATGCAGGCGGCGGGACTCTTCCCCAATGAACGCATCCTGTGCAGCAGCCTCACCAACGGGGCCCGCTGGGAGACCTACGTGATCCGCGGTCCGCGCGGATCGGGCGCCATCGAATTGAACGGCGCGGTGGCCCACCTGGGAAAACCGGGTGATCGCGTCACCATCATGTCCTTTACCGAAGTGGAGGCCGCCCAAGCGAACGCCTGGCAGCCGCGTGTGATCGTCCTCGGCGAGGGCAACCGCATCGAGAACGACCGCGGCCATTGAGCCCCCGTTCGTAGTCCAGCCTTTAGGCTGTCCCCATCCCCTTTCTCGGGAAGGCCCCGCCACGTTCGAACCACCTGAAGGTGGGACTACGAACCCCCGTTGGTAGTCCAGCCTTTAGGCTGTCCCAACGCCCAAAGCCGCTTTCCCCGCCCCCCCAGAAAACCCTTGCGCGTCGGAGGGGCATTCCGCACTTTCCCGCCCTGTTTCCGCGGGCGCGGTTAGCTCAGTGGTAGAGCACTACCTTGACACGGTAGGGGTCGCAGGTTCGAACCCTGCATCGCGCACCATCCAAAACGCAGGAAACCGGGGGGAAAACTTCGCTGGGGGTTGCGAAGGCATCGTACGATCAGGAACTCGGACGTCACCATTCGTCGCCCGGATCCAAAGGTGAGCACCTCCACCCAGGAAGCGACACCAACGTCCGCTCCGCTTCATCGAACTCTTGGTGGTACTGGTGCGCATGCGGACTCGGGAAGGAAAGCTCCGGGGCATCGGAGTAGCCCAGGTCCTTGAGAACAGGGCGGAAATCACCGAGGGGACCATAGGCGAAAACCACATTGTGCTGGTCATAAACCAGCGTCGCCTGCCCGGGCTCGGAATAGAGCCAGACATGATGCCGCCCGTCTTCGTCCCAAAAGCGCTCAAATCGATCAAACAGAGCCAAAACCTCCGCGCGGTTCATACAGGGGCTCTGATGGCGCCCCTTCGGGCTTCCCCCGCGTGGAACCATCAAGACGTATAGGACGCCAAACGGTTCCTGAAGCACCGAGGCAAGCTCGAGAAGCACCCGGGAGCCTCCTTCGGAAGCCGCAATCTTCAGTCGGTCCGGCCCCGTGGTCTTTTCCTGCACGAAAACCTTGGGGTACTGATGCGGCACCCATTCATTCCCCACCCGGGACAACAATTTCGGTAGAGACGTCATCTCGCAGCTTCGCGCGCCTCCGAGCAGGGCACGACGGACGCACTTGGCGCAATGCCTAGTTCGATGGACCAAAAGAGGTGGGGACTCGGCCCACCCTTCCCGTGCGACCCATGCTTCGGAACGAAATCCTGACCAGCGTTCAACGCTCCGCAGCAACGCGGCGGAGTTCTGATAGCTGTCCTGTCCCCGAGGGATCCCAAGGGACACGGGAGGGATCCCAAGGGACAGGACAACTATTCGGAGTTGGTAGGACCCCCGCCCAATGAAATGATCGGCTCAGAAACTGATTTTCAAGGCGGCTCCACCTACGTTCCCGGTTCTCCGTGAACCGAAGTCATCCTCAACGCCACTCCATCGGTTCCCCTCAGCAGCCGCCCGTCCGAGATCTCACCCGTACCGACGAGGCTGCCGCCCTACGCCTTCTGTAGCGGTTGCGATGTTCCAAAGTCGCCAGCTCACCGCTCACCCAAAGACCTGCTTTCGCAGTTCCCTCAACACACATAGTTCGGAGTTCAGTCCCCGCATCGGGCGGGCGCCGTCGGTCCGATTCCGACCCCAGCGGTTCCTCGGAGGGATCCCAAGGGACAGGACAACTATTCGGAGTTGGTAGGACCCCCGCCCAATGAAATGATCGGCCCAGAAACTGATTTTCAAGGCGGCTCCACCTACGTTCCCGGTTCTCCGTGAACCGAAGTCATCCTCAACGCCACCCCATCGGTTCCCCTCAGCAGCCGCCCGTCCGAGATCTCACCCGTTCCAGCGAGGCTGCCGCCCTACGCCTTCTGTGCGGTTGCGATCTTCCAAAGTCGCCAGCTCACCGCTCACCCAAAGACCTGCTTTCGCAGTTCCCTCAACACACATAGTTCGGAGTTCAGTCCCCGCATCGGGCGGGCGCCGTCGGTCCGATTCCGACCCCAGCGGTTCCTCAGAGCGTGGAATACCCCGTCCACATACTCCCGCGTTCCCAATACGGCCCCATCGGCAAAGTACCGCACCCGCAATTGGAGGTACTCCGGCAACGACACCTTCCCCCGCGCCGCCAATACCGCCAGCACGGATTCCCGCGAGAATCCCTTCCGAGCCGATCCCCCGTCCGGAGCCGTCCCCTCCCGCTCCTCTCCCTGCCCAAAAAGCCACATCCGATACGTCGCCAATGCCTCCCCGGGATCTCGGCTGATCTCCGGACGCTGCTGCGCCATCGCGATCACCGAGGCGAGCGCCTCGCGGGCGATGGCATCCCCGGCCGCGGCCGCCCCATAACCGCACCAGCGATAGTCCTTGGGATCGTCCACCAAACCCGCACGTACCGGGTTGAGGTCAATGTACGCGGCCATGGTGGACAACGGATCGCCGGCCCCTTCCACCAGCACGCTCTTGAAGCGTTCCTCCCACAGCACGCCCCGGCGTCCTTTGCGCCGGTTGAACCACTGCGTGAAGCGTTGCTTGAGGCGCTGCAAATAGCCGCTGATGTCCCACATCGTGGCACAGATCCGGTCCAGGAACGCCCGTTCCCCCGCGGAATCGCCGGCAGCCCGAAACTGGTTGAGACGCTGCCGGAAATGATTCGGAGTCAGGGCCGAGCTGGAAAGGGCCTCGATGCGTGCCAGGACCTCGTCGGCGCTGAGGGATTGTACCGGACGCGCCGGAACCTCGACCAGGAGATGGAAATGGTTGGAGAGGATGCAGTAGGTGAGCACTCGAACCCCGCAGAACTGCTCATACTCGCGGAGCAGCCGAATAAACTCCTCCCGTTCCTGCGGACCGAAGACGAAGTCGCGGTTCACCACCCGGGACATGCAGTGGTAATGGGCAACCCGGTACGAAGCGGGGGCCTTGAGACGGCGCTGTCGCATGGCAGCAGGATCGCCGACTCCCACAGCCACCCGCCATCGCCAGATCTACCGATACCTGTCCTGTCCCTTCCAATTTTCTCCTGTCCCTTCCAATTTTCTCCCGTGTCCCCATTGCGGATAGATGTCCTGTCCATTTATAGACGTCTGTCCTCTTCAGGGCGCATTCCGGAGATGGGATCTTCGCTACCAGACCTCTCCCGCTCCGGCGGACTGCGGTCTTTGGCCACCCGGGTCTTGACCCTGGGGAACCGTTGGTTTGAATTTAGGAACAGCCGGAGCTTTGTGGAATCCTTGAGATGAATGGTCCAGCGATGGCTCCATCAACCCGAATACTATGAACTCGTGGCTTCGGACACTTGCCGTCGCGTCGGTGCTGGGGGTCCTCGCAGGCATGATGCGAAGCTGGGCGGGCGGTCCGGCGGGCGATGCAAAGGCGGAACCAATTGTCGTCGTGGGATCCTCGTGGCGGATGACCGTGGACAACACGCGCGCGACGTCCGAAGGGGCTGAGGAACCTACCCGAGGGGACTGGTCGCCGATTCGCTTGCTACCGGAACATTCCCTTTGGTTCTCCTGGACGGCACCAAAGGATGGACGGGCGATGTGGTTGGCCAACCGACTTGACCGGGGAATCGCTTCTGGACCGGCCAGCGTGACGGGTGTGTACGTGATTGCGTACACGAACAATCGGGCGGGAGTGCCCGGCCTTTACGCGCGGAGTGACCGACCGTTGTCCCGCTCGGCCGCGGTCTCCTTTGTGGTGAAGGCGGGCACGACTTATCGACTCCTGCTCGACACCGTGGGAAACACCTTTGGCGGGTTTGATGTCGCGGTGAATTATACCGATCCGGCGCCGCCATCCAACGACGAGCCCGCCACGGCCGTGGATCTTCGCGAGTCGGATGGATGGGTGGTGTTCGATCTCAACGGTGCCACAAAGGGCACCGGGGACGCAGACTTCGGGAAGCACCTGACCAGCGTCCCTCCCATCGATCCATCGAAACCTTGGACTTGGTCTGTTACAGAGGTTCCCCGAGGGGGCAATTCCGTCTGGTTTACTTGGAGGGCGGGTAAGTCTGGAGTCATGGACCTCAACGTCACGCTGCCTTCGAGCTATCCACAATTGGCGGTTTACCGCGAAAAGGCGGAGCCTCGCGATCCAAAGTCCCTTCCGGAACTGGAAGAGATCCTGCGGATTACGAACGGGGTCGTTCATTATAGGACGGTGAAATACGAGGACGTGTTTTCGGGGGAGATCACGTGGCGTTGGGAGGAGACCTCATTTCAGGGGATCCATGAACTTCAGTCCTCGCTGCAGGTGGAAGCAGGCGACCGCTTCCTGTTCCTGGTGGATCAAATGGTTTCTGTCGAAAGTGCCCCGTTTCGTCCGTTGACCTATCCTTCACGCCTTGACCCCGCTGAAAACGGCGTGGGGTTCCTCCGCGTCAGCGAACGTCTGCCCAACGATGACCTGGCTGGTGCGATCGCTGTTAAACCCGGAAAGCCGGTGATCGCCTGGGGTTCATCGACGCTGGAAGCGAACGAAGCACGTCTCGCAGGAGGGAACGGCCCGGGCTCCTGGTGGTGGCATTGGACCTCGGATCGGGCCGAGACAGTGGCGGTGGTTCCGCCGACGGCGCGGGTTTTTGTCGGCTCGGATTGGACTTCTCTCCTGGAAGTTCTCACCGACGTATCGGCGGCGGAGCCGTCGTGTGCGACGTTTGAGGCGGTTCCTGGAGAGCGGTATTTGATCCGTGTGGAGTCGCGTTACCCCGAGCCCACCGAGTTTGTGCTCCTGCGCGGTTCCGCTGGGGATCAGATTGAGGATGCGATCGAGTTGGGAACGGATGACCCCGGGTGGCGGGCGACACTTCCGCTGGCGCTGCTCTCGACGCAGCCCGGGGAGCCCTGGAGCGGAGCTCCGGAATTCTCAGGTGTGGGCTGGGTTCATTGGAGACCGGAGATTTCCGGCCGCTATCGGCTTAAATCAGACGTCCGTCCGGCAATTTTCAGGGGAACCCGCCGCGAAGATCGCCAGCCCGTTGAACTTCCGCAGACGGACCTGGGTTACATGGTGGATACCGGCCCGGGCGAGGAGTTCTGGTTCGCGTTTCCCACGAGACCGACAGGGTGGGACGCGACTCTTTCGATCCGGATTGAGAAGCCGCCCGCTGCCGATGCGTTTGACTCGGCACTGGAAGCCGTCACTGGTGCAACCACGGACCTCCCGGAAATCGTGGGTACCGCTGAAGCGGGTGAGCATCCCCATGCGGGACGTCCGGCGCGGGCATCCCAGTGGTATCGGTGGTCCTGTGTGCGTACGGGATGCTACACGTTGGTCCTGTCCGGTCCGCAGGGACCGAGAGCGGCCGTTTACGTGGGAAGCTCACTGGCGACGCTGAACCCGATGCTGGAACTGAGCCCGTCGTCCGAGGCTCCGGTTACCGGGACCTGGGACGCCGCGGCGGGCGAAACGTATCATCTGGCCTTCGAGCCGGGCACCATTTCGGACCCTGGTCTCCGATGGAGGATCCTGCAAAGCGGCACCGAGGAGTTGTTGGAAACGGCACCCCGCATCGTTGCGGCCTCATACCGTTTCGAGTCGGGCGTCGCCGAGCGCGAGCCACTGGACGATCAGATTGCCACTCCAGAAGGGCTCGGATCGAAATGGTATCGATTTGTGACGGACGCCCAATCCAGGGGTTCCTTGCTTCGCGTCACTCTTGAGTCCGAGGCTGAATGGAATGGATGGGGTTCCCCCATGATCCGGTTGTTTCAACCATCGATCTCCGGGGGCTTGGCCCTTCGAGGACGCTCCGCTTCATTGCGGGAGTCGGGACCTCTCGTTGCTCAGTTCCCGGTGGAGTCGGAAACCGAGTACTTCATCCAGGTGTGTTTCCCAATGGACCGGCCCTTCTTTGCAAAGGTGGGTGTGATTCAGATCCATACCACCTTTCCGATGAACGCGCCGCGATTGGATGCGCTTGATGATCGACTCCGTCTCACGGGCCCCTACGGAGCGGTGGTAAGGTTGGAATTCTCCCGAGACTTGAAACGATGGCAGCCCACGGGAAATGCCCTCTGCCAGACGCCGTTCCTCGACCTGGAACTTCCCAGATCGGGTGATGCGCCCATTTACTACCGCATCGTTGCCGATTGAGAAAGATCTGCCGATCCCTGTCCTGTCCCTTCTGATTCTCTCCCTGTCCCAATTGCGGATAGATGTCCTGACCCTTTCGGTTTGATAGACGTCCTGTCCCCTTCAAAGGGTGCATCGCATGTCCCATCTGCTGATGGATGTCCTGTCCCCTTCAGGGTGCGTGGCAAAATGCGCCTTGACCCTTGGAGCGAGGTGCAGACGCTCGCGGCCGCTTCCCTGTGGAAGCCCAAGACTCCCAACCCTGTCGAAGCGCAAGCGCCAAGACACCCACGAACCATTCATGAGAAAACTCCCGTTCCCAGTCGACGCCATCGCCTGCGTTCTCGCCCTGGCCCTCGCCAACGGCTGCACGACCCACCCCGGCACCGCAGCGTCGTCCGGCGCAGCGCCGAAGTACGCGCCAAATGTGCCGGCCAAGATCACGACGCCCGACACGATCAAGACCCGCATCGGCACCCTCCGCTTCAAGGATGGAGCCCCGGACGCCGCGACCGTCGATCTCGCCTACGACCAGATCGATTTCAGCCGCGGCATCGACGCCTTTCTCACCGGCATGCCTGCGACCTCGGTCTACGCCCTGTGTCGCGGATTGGAGGAGGCCGGAATCAAGTCCAACGAAGGCATCGGCATCACCGAGGATCTCCTGGACGCCCGCTCGCTCTTCCTCACCCCCAACACCACCACCATCTACGTCTTCTTCAGCCTGAACCTGAAGGACGGCCCGATGATCGCGCGGGTGCCACCCGGCGTCCTGGGCCCGGTGGATGACGCGGACTTTCGCTGGGTGACGGACGTGGGGTTGACCGGACCCGACCGGGGAGCGGGCGGCGAATACCTGTTTGTTCCCCCCGGCTATACCGGACCCGTGCCCGAAAAGGGCTACCATGTGGCGCGGCCGAAGACGAACCGACTGATCGTCTTCTACCGCGTCTTCGTGCAGAAGGGCGACTTCGCCGGCGCGGTGTCCAATGTGAAGGCCAAGGCGGCCCTCTTTCCGCTGTCCCAGGCCGCGCGTCCTCCGGCCACCCCGTTCATCAATGTGTCGGGACGCCAGTTCAACACGATCAGCGCAAACGATTTCAGCTACTATGAGGAGTTGAACGCCGTCGTGCAGAACGAACCCGCGGACTGGGTGGATGCCGACACCGTGGGCCTCTTCGCGTCCATCGGGATTCGCAAGGGACAACCCTTCGCACCGGACGCGCGCATGAGGAAGACCCTCACGGACGCGGTCGCCGTGGGCAATGCGGTCGCCCGAGCCGACGGTTATTCGCCGCGCATTCCGGGCGCCCGGATCTTCCGGGATCGCCAGTGGCTCACGCCCTTTGTGGGCGGGAGCTACCAATTCCTCGCCGGAGCGGAGCGTCTTCTCGACGCCCAGGCGATGTTCTTCTACTTCGCGACGGGCATCACACCGGCCATGAGCGAATCGAAGCCGGGCACGGGTTCCGCCTACGCGACCGCCTTCCGCGACAGCGCCGGGAACTATTTGGATGGCGGGCGCACCTATCAGATCACCCTGCCCGGACCCGTTCCGGTCAACAATTTCTGGGCCTTCACGGTGTATGACAACCAGACCCGCTCGCTCCTGCCCACCGACCAGAAGTCCGCCGGCGTGGACAGCCTCCATCCGGATCTCAAAAAGAACGCGGATGGCGGCGCCACGGTTTGGTTTGGTCCCAAGCCGCCTCCCGGACAGGAGTCGAACTGGGTGCAAACGATGCCCGGACGCGGCTACTTCGTCATTCTGCGGCTCTACGGTCCGCTCGAACCCTGGTTCAACCAGAGCTGGCAGCCGGGCGATCTCGTGCTGACCCCTTGATCTGAAGGTTTCGCAGATTCAGCGGGCTGCCCGGTCACCGGGCAGCCCGCTTTTGTTTACACGCGCGAGGTGGCTGACCCTATGCGCTTGACGGACTAGGACAATTGTCCTAATTGCTGAGCATCACGACCGCCATGAAAGTCCGGGCAACACGCGACCAGATTGTCGAGGCGGCCGACCGGCTGATCTACGAGAAGGGCTTTGAGTACATGGCATTTGCGGACCTCGCGAACGCCGTGGGGATCTCGCGGGGCAACGTGTCGTTCCATTTCAAAACCCGGGACGAAATCCTGTCCGCGGTGATCGAACTTCGATTCGGCAGGACGCGCCGGATGTTGGAGCAGTGGGAAACGGAGGGAATCGACGCCCGGGAACGCATTCGAAGCTACATTCGGATTCCCCTGACGAACCGAACCCAGGTGCTGCGCTATGGATGCCCGGTGGGCACCCTGTGCACCGAACTGGCCAAGCTGGGACACGACGATCTGGTCCAGGCCAGCAGGATCTTCGGACTGTTTCGGGAATGGCTGGGCCGCCAGTTCACGGATCTCGGACTTGCAGGACACTCGGACGCGTTGGCGATGCAGGTGCTGGCGTGGAGTCAGGGCGTCGCGACTCTGGCCAGCGCTTTTCATGACGAGCCGTTCGTCCGGGCGGAAGTGCGACGAATGGAGGACTGGCTGGATTCCCTGGTGCCCGGCTCCGGTCGTCCGCGCCGGCCCCGCAAGCTCCGAGGCAGACAGTCCGCGCCCGCGAGACATCCGTGACCCCCGGAAATTGCCCCCATTGGAACAATCACCCACCACTCCTTCTTCACCATGCACATCATTCTCCTGAGATTCACCGCCAACAAGGACTCCGCAGCGCAGCACATGGACGCCCACAAGACCTGGCTCCGACGCGGGTTTGACGAGGGAGTATTCCTCCTGGCCGGCAGCCTCGAACCCGGACTGGGTGGGGGCATCCTGGCCCACAACACAACGCTGCCCGACCTGGAATGCAGGGTGAACGAGGACCCCTTTGTCTCAGAGGGAGTGGTACGGGCGGAGATTCTTGAACTCGATCCGGGAAGGGCTGATGAGCGTCTCCAGTTTCTGGTCGCCTGATGCCCTCCCGGGAACCATCCCTGCCCCCGACCAAACCCCAGTCCCCAAAGCCCGTCATGGCCTTCGATCCCGATCTCGCGGCGCGTGTCCGGAGGTGGTTCCACTCGCAGGGCGTTGTCATCGAGGAAAAGCGCATGATGGGTGGTCTCTGTTTCCTCGCGAACGGCAAAATGTGCCTCGGCGTGGAGTCCGACCGGCTCATGGTGCGGCTGGATCCGGCGGTTTATGAAACGGCGCTGCAACGCCCCGGCTGCCGTCCGATGGACTTCACCGGCCGCCCGATGAAGGGCTTTGTCTGGGTGACGCGGGAGGCCCTGGACACGGACCAGGGATTGCACGCATGGGCCGCACTGGCCTTGGAGTTCAATCCCCGCGCCCTCTCCTCAAAGTCGCCGAAAGCTGTCCGAAAGCCCAACCGCCCATGAAGAAGATCATCCTCGCCGTCCTCGCCTACGTCCTGCCCACATTCCCGCTGGGCTACTTCTGGCATCTGAAGTTTTTCGCCGGCTACTACCATTCGCTGGAGGTCTATCGCTCGGAACTCATCATCCCGTTCGGCCTGCTCTCCATGGTGATCCAGGGAATTGTTTGGGCCATGCTCTACCGCCGGTTGTTTGCCGGTCTCCCGATAGGGACGGGGGCGCTCCGCTTCATTGCACTCGCCCTGCCGCTTTCGTGGTCATTCATGGCGTTGGCCGTGTCCGCCAAGCACCGGATGACCTCGCCGCTGGGGTATCTGGCCATCGAAACCGCGTTCGTAACTCTGCACTACGTCATCGTGAGCCCGCTGATCGCGGCGGTCTACCGCAAGGGCGCGTGAGACCCCGCCGGGGAATCGGCAGGGACACGGGGAATCGGCAGGGACAGGACACTGATCGGTGCGACACCAATCCTCGAGGGAACGAACGACCGTTGGATGTCTATCGGGTCGTAGTGACCGACCGGACCGCCGGAGCTGCGTAGGGATGTCCCTGCTGCCCCGATTTCCGTTGAATAAGTGCCTTGAAGAAAGGGAAGCAGCGCTGCTTCAAGAGAATCCTTGACGTTTCCGCAAGCTACACCTCACGGTGCAGAACATATACACAAACACCCACATGCAACGATTGACTAAAATCCGTGGTGTACTCGCCATTCTAAGCCTCGGCTTTGTCATGAAAGTTTCAGCTCAGTTTTTTTATGTGGACTGGGGTGGCGACTATAGTATTCGGAGAATCGAGACCAACGGTGTCGCCAACTCAATAATTCTCGACGCTCTATTCCAAGTAAATCGACCCGATCATCTCACCGCACCTCAGGCAACGCGCACGATCTACTTTCTGGACTACGATCAGTTCGGCCGGACGCATTTGAAGCGCGCCAATTTTGACGGTAGCGGTCTGAGCGAGGTAATCGGTCCGGAGCCCTTCGAAGCCTTTGGCGTCAACGGCTTCGACCGGTACTTCGTAGATGGAGTCAATGGAAGTATATATTATCACGCGCTCCACCAGAACGGGCCGGGCGTCCTCAGGTCAGATTTGTCGGGGGCCAACCTCAAAATCGCGACTCCATTCGGAAGTCCGGTCTTCACCAAAGGTGTTTACTTCTTCTTTGTCGATGCCGGGGAAGGAAAGATATATGTCGAAGCGAATGGATCCGTCGTCCGATCCAATCTGGACGGAAGCGCCCCACAAACGGTGCTAGTGGCTGGTTACAACCCGGGGACATGTGCATTCACGGGCGACGGCAAGATTGTATTGCCCACTGACTTCAACTCACCCGTACTCGCTGAGATTAACACGGACGGCACTGGCAGGAAGAGCATCCACCTACCCATTGACGGATTTCGGGCATCTCACGGAGTCGAGTCCATCCGAAGTATTCGCGACTTGACCTATGAACATGTCACCAAGCGCTTCTTTGTTTTTGCCTATGCAATTCGGAGTACTCCCACGGCTCAAAATGAACGCATTCTCGGAGTCTTCTCCTTCGACAGGCAGTTTTCATCGCAATCAGCGACGCTTGTTTATATATTCCCCGAGGAACGAAGTGCCAATCTTGTTAATTCTGAGTTCTCCGTGGGCTCCTGGCCTACTGAAGCCGAACCCGAAGACCCCATTGTTTTGAGTCCGTTCTTAACATTCGGAATCACATTGCAGACGAAGCAAGGTGTTCAATACTTGATTCAGTCTGCCGACCGGCTTGGAGGTGGCACAGGTGGGTGGACGACGTTGAGGACAGTCGAAGGGGACGGACAGGCGATCACCATTTTCGATAAGGAAGCGTTCCGCGACAGCCAGAAGATCTTCCGAGCCGTGACCAACTAGCCCGAGCTGCGTAGGGATGCCCTGTCCCTGCCGGCCCAAGTGGAGCCGGGACATCGGAGTTCGGACGAAGGAGGTGCTGCTGTTGGGAGCAGCCTGAAGGCTGGACTACGAACTGTGGCTACGTCACCCCGTGTTGACGGAGCACGGCTTTCACGGCGGCGGTTCCGCTGGACTGTTTGGGCGGCGTGGCGCCGGCGCGGATCAGGGCCGCGACCACACCGGCGTAGTCGCCCGTGTCGCGATGCCATCCGTGTTCCGAGCCGAAGGTCGCCCAGCCGATGGGCGGCGCGTGGTGATCGGCGTCGGGCAGATCCAGCGGGGGACGGTACGGAAGGATTGCCTCCACCATCTCCAGGTTTCCGTGGAACGCCGCCCAGTGGAGCGCAGTCCCCTGGTGCTGCCCCCGGGCGTCCACCGGCCAGCCCACCGCAAGCATCCGCCGGACGGCACCGACATTGTTGTCCCGGGCCGCGTGGGCCAGTTGTCGTTGGTCCGCGGGCGACAGGCGCGCAACGAGGTCCGGAGTCCTCGCCAGCAGCGACGCCACACCCGCCTCGTCGTTGCCCAGCATCAGGGCCACCAGCTTCGCTCCGTCGGGACTCCGCTCCAGAAGCAGGCGCAGGACCTCCGCATGGCCGAACTTCCGTGCGACGTCAGGCGCGGAGGCATTTCCGCCCAATGTCCACTGGTAGATCGTGCCGCCGCTCCGGGGATTGGCCTTGGGGAAATGCTCGTCGTCCACCCGCAGATGGATGCACGCCGGATCGGCATCCAGATGCCGGCGGACCAACCCCAGATCGCCCAGGGCCGCGGCCAGCAGCAGGTCCGTCCGGCAGCCACGCTGCACAAGGAACCGCGCCACCGCCTGCCGGTCGCCAATCATCCATTGCGCGGGCGTGGACTCGTGGTCCACGTCGCGGGCGTTGATGTCCGCACCGTGGTCCAGGAGAAACCCGGCCACTTCGACGGTGCTCGCGAAATGCAACGGTGTCTGCCCGTCCCCGCCGCGGGCGTGAACCAGCGCCGGGTCGGCCGGGACCCATTCGCGGAGCCGGTCCATCAGCCCCAGCCGGGCGGCGGCATGGACGTCCACAACGGCCCCGCGCTCGATGGCGTAGGCGGCCAATTCCGGCGGTGCGTTGTGGAGCAGCCCGAATCCGCCGGCCCACCAGCGGCTCTTGGCGTTGATGTCCGCTCCCGCCGCAAGCAGCACGTCCAGCATCTCCCGGCTCTTCACGCAGGTGAGGGGCGGCGAGTCGAAGGGACCCAGCGGCTCGTTGAGCCGCGCCCGGATCGCGGGATAACGGGCAAGGAGTTTTGCGAACAGCGAGGCGTCGTCCGCGTGAAACGCCTGCTGGAACAGCTCCAGCGGATCCCGGGTGTCCAGCAGGAGCGAATCCACGTGTTCCTTGAGCTTCGGCCAACTGGCGAAGCCGTATTCCCGGGCGAGCACGAGCTGGGCGTCGGCAAGCGAGACGGCGGCGGCCTGGAGTTCCGGCCCGGAGGCACGGGAGAAGTCCGGATGGTTTTCCTGGAAGCGCCGCAGCGCCTCGGGATCGCCGGACCGGTGGGATTTGAGGAGGTCTTTGGCCTGTTTCCGGAGTTGTTCCGGATCAGGCCGCGCGGGAAGCGGCTTGAACATACAACCTTTATGCTGAAGCCCGTGGTCCGCTCGCAGGCAGCATCAAGGTTACGGGTGACACCGACTGATGGCAGGTGGGCTCAGCCCTTTCCGCGGACCCGGAAGCATCCTGAAATGCGGTGAGAGCGAACCTGACGGCGGCGGGGAGGTCAATACTGGGAAGATACGCGGCAGGAAAAACCACCTGAAGGCGGGACTACGAACATGGAGGCGGGCTTTACATGGCGCGGGTCACCGGCTCCCGGGATCGAGGCTGGAGAACAGCAGTCCCGCGAGACAACGCCCCGTCGCACACGAACAACCGATGCCGTGGTCGTGGATGCCCTGGATTGGAACCGTTGACACCACCGGCACGAACTTCCCGGGCCAGCGGATGCCGGCACTCTGCTTCGCTGCGCGTCTCGGCTGAAAAACCTGACCTTCGTGAACGGTGCCGATGACCGCGATGTCCTTGATCTTCGCCGCGTCGCAGGTCACGGGATTCTCCCCGAGGATCGTGAAGTTCGCGAGCTTGCCGGAAACGATGCTGCCGACCTCCTTCTCCATCTGAAGCGAGTAGGCGGCGTCCAGTGTGACCGCTCGGAGCGCCCCCTCCCGGCTGATGCGCTGGGACTCATCCGCCACCCGACCGGATTGGGTCCGGCGATTCACCGCACAATACATCAGGAAGAGCGGCTGTGCGGGAGCCATGGGCATGTCGGAGTGCAGCGAGAAGGAGACTCCCGCGCGTTCGACGTCCCCCAGGCGCACCATCGCGTTGGCGCGCTCCGGTCCCAACCCTGCCGTGCTGTAGTTGTCCGCGAGCGCGGCCGTGTAGTAGGGGTTGCCGCTCACAATCGCTCCCAGGCGCTGGATGCGACTCACCTGATCCTTCGCGGACACCGCGAAGTGCACGATGACAGTGCGATGATCGTTGCGCGGGCGTCGCCGCAGATTCTCCTCCAGCGTATCCAGCACCATGTCGAGACCCGCGTCGCCATTGACATGAACGTGGATCTGGTAGCCGGCGTCCCAGTAGATGCGGAAACTGCGCTGAAAAAATCCGAGGTCCATCATCCACTCGCCCTTGTGCCCGTCGGTGTAGGGCTGACGCAGCTGCATGGCCTGCGAATAAATCGCCCCATCGGCGAAGAGTTTCACCTGCCTGGGCAGGAAGGCAGTCTTGCCATCACCCCACGACAGCAGCTTCTCGGTCTCGGCCAGGGCGGTGTCCGGATAGGCCGCGACCAGTGACTTGCCGTCGGCAATGAAGTAGAAGCGGAAGGGATTGCTGCGGTTGGAAAGCACCGCGTTCTCCGCGTCCTGCAGGGATTTGGACAGGATACCCCCGGGTTCGCACCCGAGGGTAACCCCATTGGACTGCAGGTAGGATACCAGGAACTCAAGACCCGAACGGATGCGTTCCGGAGTGGCGACGGCGGGGGCAAATTTCCCCAGCACCGCGAAAAGTCCCTGTTCCCAGAAGTGACCCTCGTCGTAGTTCGACTGGTCCTTGGCGCTCTGGGGAAAGCCCTCAACAAATTCCCGGGTCACCCCGAAGGTCTCGAGCGCCTTGGTATTGACGATGAACTCGTGCGCCGAGCGGTGCCAGACGATGATCGGGCGCGTCGCGCTGGTCTTGTCGAGGTCGGCGCGGGAGAGCTTCCCGTGGAAATAGTGGTGGTAACCCCAGGTGAGCAGGGTTTCGTTCGGGTCCTTCAGCGCCCGTTCCGCTGCAGTCAGGCGTGCGACGTATTCGTTGTGATCCTTTGCCGCCGGGACGGTACCGGACGGAAGCACCCAGTCCTCGATGGAGATGATCTCCGACTCCATGGTCAGCGCCGCGAGAAACGGATGGTCATGCTGGGCGATGAACCCGGGAACGATCACCCGGCCATCGAATCGCCGATCCACGAGGTAGGGCTGATCTCCGGCGGCGGCCTTCAATTCGGCCAACGAGCCGACGGCGAGGATCCGATCCCCCACGACCGCGACGGCCTCCGCCCTCGGACGTGCCGGATCCAGCGTCACAATTTCCTTAGCGGTGTAGATCGTGGCGCGGGGGAGCGACTGCGCGACCCGGGAGAGTTCCTGCAGGGATTCCCCCTGACCGAAGGCCTGAAGGAACAGCGCGAGGAAGAGGGACAGTCGGGAGGTCGTGGACGTCTTCATGTCGAAAGGCCTTCGGGGAGACGGGAACAGGCGATCCCCACTCGGCTGAACGTCCAACCTGTAACGACGGCAGACGACGGGTGCGAGCTTGGATTCACCGCAATCGGACGGTGGATTCCCTCGTGGGGCAGGATCGGGTTCGATTCAGCACGGCATCCTCGTGTTTGAGTTCACCGCGGCGCCGGAACCACCTGAAGGTGGGACTACGAGCGGGGACAGGCTGAAGCCTGGACTACGAGCGCGGAGTTCGCAGTGCAGCCTTTAGGCTGTCCGCATCTCCACCCAGCGCGGCCCGGAAATGCCCGCCCGATTCAGGCTGAAGCCTGCACTACGAACGGACTCGGGATCCTCCCAAAAAATTCTCGCCGTCCTGATCCTCACCGCCCTCCCCGCCGCGGATCTGGTGGCCGTCCTGACAATCGTCCCTTCGTCACTCGTCACACCAGAAGGAACAGCAGGGGCAGGGTGACCAGGGACAACACCGTGCTGAGAAACACCAGGGACGCGGCCAGGCGATCATCGCAGTGGTAGGCGCTGCACAGCGTCACGGCCAACATGGCGGACGGCATGCCGGCCTCCAGCACCAGCACCTGAAGCTGCCAGGCATTCGGGTGGAGAAACCGTCCGAGAAACCAGGCCAGCAACGGCATGACGACCAGCTTGCCGGCCGCCACCAGCGCCGCGACCCGCAGCATCGGACCGGGCAGCCGGAGCTGCAGCAGCAGCCCGACCGCCAGGGTCACCAGGAACGTGTTGGCGTCCCCCACGACCTTGATGGCATTCATCAGCCGGGCGACGAACGGCTTCGTATCCGGACGGATCACCACGGACAACGTCAGCCCCAGGATCAGGGCAAAAAAGATGGGCGAACGAAAGTATCGCAGGCTCGCCCGCCTCCGCTCCGCCACGGACACCTCGGAACCGCCGTAGTGGATGGCGATCAGGGTGCCCAGGAGGAAGATCAACGGCTGCGATCCGATCCCGGAAAGCATGACCGCCTCGGCCAGGTCCTCACGGTCGCCGGGAAACATCTGGGCAATGATGGTGAACCCGAGCATCGAGGCATTGGCGAATCCGGTGGACAGAATCACGGCGCCCGTCTGCGGCCGGTTCAGGCGCAGCCCCCGGGCAATCCCCCACCCCAGCGCCAGGCAGGCCACGCCCGCGGCCAGCATGACCATCGCCAGTCCCAGTTCATTCCACAGAATCCGGCTGCGACTCAACGTCACCAGCACGATGGCGGGCAGGGTCACATTGGCCACCAGACGCGAGATCATCCTGCCGTGGGATTCCTCCAGGAAACCACGCCGCTTCAACAGCAGCGCGAACAGGATCAGCGCCAGCAGCGTGGCGATTGCCGTCACGGCGCGCAGGGCCTCACTCATGACACCCCACTCCCTTCGGATGCGGGCGGCACCGGCTCGGACGGTTCAATCATGACGGGAAGCCATTGCCTTCGAACCGTGGCGAAATCGCACCTGCATGACAAGCCGACGGACCTCAACCGCCCCTCCGGGCGCGGGATCCCCAACGCCCCACCCGGTGACCTCCTCGACGGCCTGAATCCTCATCCCTCGATGCGAACGCGCAGCGACAGGATCGATGGGGACGTCCCAGTCCAGGGACCGGGATGGAGGGTCCTTCCCTGTATTTCCGGGGTTCAACCGATCAAGTCCATGGGCCAATTCCCAGCCGTCCGGCATGCGGTCCCCATCGGGGTCGGCCGAAGGGAACGGTTATGGAACGGCCTCGAACGCGCCGAGGGTCGGGACCTCGGCATAGCAGCGTTCCAGAAGATCTGCGCGGGGAACCGGCAGAGACAGGCCCTTGCCCACCGCCGGACTCGCAATCCGCACCGAGAAATCCCCCGCCGGGGGATCACGGAATTGCGGGTCCAGACCGTAGATGCCGCCGGACTCGGCCGAGGGCAGGTCGGGACGCGATCGCATCGGCCGGTCGGAGGCGTACCAAAGATTGCGCTCGAAGTGGAAGGAAGCCGCATCGGTGTTGCCGCCGACATTGACGTGCGTGCCGATCTGGTCGCGGCGGACGACCACGAGATTGTTGAGAAACCGGTTGTTTCCGCACGGACGGAATGCGTACCCGGCGCCCGTCACCGTCTCTTGGAGGATCCGGATCACCCAGCGGCGAGGTTCCACGATCGTGTTCTGGGCGGCCACGCAGTCCACCGCGCCCACGAAGGCCAGCGGGGCGTCGGAACCCCGAAACAGGTTGGCGAACACCCGGATGTTCCGGGCCTCCATATTAGGTTCCACGGTGGACAGCGGCGGACGGAAGAACGGGAACCCCGTCGATCCACCGATATTGATGGCGCGTCCACCGCCGTTCAGGAACCGATTGGCTCGAATCTCGATGTCCTCGCTGCCGCCCTTGCATTGGATGGCATTGCCGCCCATGTCGGTGAACACGCAGCGTGCGATCAGTCCGCGATGACATCCGACGTGATCGATGCCGCTGCCGCCCGGACTCATCCGGGTAAAGGTGCAGTCGAGCACCTGGTAGTCGTTGACCCCGGAGAGCTTCAATCCGTCATGATTCCCCCCGGTGCCGATGTCACGGATCTCGAGATTGCGGAACAGCAGATGCCGGGTGGCGTCGGGATTGGCGTAGTCACTTCCGTCGTCGCAGTTGACGCCGTTCTGCGTCGCGCCCGCCACCACCAGATTTTCCACGACGAGGTAACGGACCCGCGAGAGCAACAGGGCCGCGGTGCCGCCGTGGATTTCGGGACGTACTTCGCCGGGAACCCCGCCAATCCAAATCGGCGCGTTGGAGGTCCCTGCGATTGACCCCACGGAATTGCCCGCTCCATGGATCCCGGGCAGCAATCGGATGGCGTCTCCCGGAGACACCCCCTTCAAGGCCCGGGCGAGATCCTTGTATGGGGCCGACCGGGTGCCGTTGCCGGTTGCGTTGTTCCCGTCGGGCGACACGAAGACTTCGCGCAGCGGCTGTCGACCATCGGCAAAGGTGCGAACCGGACCACAGGGCTCGGCAGCCACCCCCGTGAGGGGTCTGAGCCCAAACACCCACGCGAGCAGGAGGAAGCCTCGAAGATGCCGGAGTAACATGGCGGGATCCTCACCCACCCGGGAGGGAATTGCCAATGCCCCCAGTGCCCGTCCTACAACCCCGCGCCCTCCGCGGGACACCCGCCCGGAGGGTGGAGGGGTTCCCACCCGTTCCAACGCGGCAGATTGAATGCCCGCCGGGCGAGAACGCCGGTCGAATCTCCGGGTCAGAAGCTCCCGATGACCTGGACGTAGTACCAGTTGGCGTCGTGCGAGCCGCCGGTGTTCTGGAGGGATTCCTCAACATACTGGCCCACGAAGAAGTGTCCGTAGCCGGCCTCCAGGTTCAGCCATTTCAGGACGGGATAGTTGAGGATCAGGTCCAGTTCCTGGCCAAAGTGCGCCTGGTTGTTGGGATTGAGCCCGTAGCCACCCGTGGTCCGGGCCCCCTGGGCCACATTGTACGAGAAATCCTCCGTGGTCAGAAGCCAGTCCACATAGAAGTTCAGAGTCGCCTTCAGTTTCCCGACGGGAAACCACGTGGAGGTCACCGCCACCTGCCGCAGGTTCTGCCAGGAGAGAAAATCCATGAACCCATAGAACTTGTGGTTGGTGGGGTAGAGGTTGACGAAGGTGGTGTGCTTGTCGTCGTTGGGATTGTGATCCCCGGAGGCCTGATTGTAGAAGACACCGACCCGGGGCCGCGCCCAGGCGTTGGTGAAGGAATACCCGCCCTCCAGATGGATGGCGTAG
>JAEUHD010000237.1 GCA_016793645.1 Verrucomicrobiales bacterium | reverse complement strand
CGTCCAGTGGGTATGCCAACATCATGCCCTTCAATCGCCGGCGGACGTTGGCTGCACCATCGACCGATTGGCGCCAGTGAGCCATGACTTCAGCACCAGTTCAAGTCGTCGAAACACCAACCTGAGAGACGTTTTTCGGTTCAAGATGACTTTGTGTGGGTGAGTGGGAGGGGGTTTGGGAGATTGAAGTCGAGATGAGAGCCGATGAGGTAGATGATGGCGGTGAAGTACTCGACGGATTTGAAGCCGCGGGCTATGCGTTTGGCATTCTGGATGATGCCGTTGAGGGCTTCGGCGGCGGCGTTGGTGACCCGGGTTTTGAGGTAGGCGACGATGCCGTCCCAGTGTTCCCGGGGGGGAGCCAACGGGGTCGGATCTGAATGGCCCTTAGTTAAGACCCAATGTTCTCTTGGTGAGTCGTTTGCGTCGGGTGGTGCTCGGAAGGTTTTTCCACAGGTGATCCAGGCTCAAGCGGTGCATTTGTTCCATGATGTCCCAGGCTTCGCGTTGGTTGGCGATGGCCTGGCTCAGCCAGGCAAACTGCTCGGCGCTCAGGGCCACCGTCACCGTCTTGCCCTCCACCCGCCGCGACCACTGGTAACGGGGTCCTCCCTGACCGGGTTGGTTTCGCTCCACAACACTGCCCAGCGCCATCCAACCGATGGCCCCAAGCCGGGCCTGCAGGCGCTGGTATTCTCGGGGCAAGTCCTCCGGTAACGCCGGTTTCGATCTCATGAAGAAGGAGCGTATCAGCACTGTCAATTGGACAGTAGTCACACTGTCCTATGACTCCCGATTTCCCATGCTGGCGTTCCGACTTCAACCGCCACCTCCGTCGCCTTCGCTCCGGCCACAACCCTCATTCCTCGGCGCTCCTGCATCAGTTCCAGCTCCTCTTTCATCAGTGGTTTCCTGAGTTTCTCTTTGCCCAGGAGGATCAGGGCCCTCACTCCCGATGCCGCCGGTGGCCGCTGAGGCTCACCTTCTGGACCTTCCTCTGGCAGGTCGCTCAGGCGGGTGCCTCTTGTCGCGAAGCCGTTTATCAGGCGGCGACCCTGTGCCGACTTCAGGGTCGCGCCATTCCCCGGATTGACGATGGCCCCTATTGCATGGCCCGGGCCGCCCTTCCTGTGGATCGACTGGAACAGATCCACTCCACGTTGGTGAAGGACGCCCAGCGTCAAATCGCTTCCAAGGATCTCTGGCAGGGTCACAGAGTCTATGTCGCCGACGGAACCACCGTGACCCTCCCCGACACCCCGTCGAATCAAGCGGCCTTCCCACAACAGTCGGTTCAAAAGCCGGGATGCGGCTTCCCGATCCTCAGGCTCACCGGTCTGTTCTGCCTGGCCACGGGCCTTCTGGTCGGCTGGGCCACCGGCAACTGGCATCACCACGAACTTCAATTTCTCAACCAACTCTGGGACTTCATGTCGCCCGGGGACGTCCTCCTGGGAGACCCGGGATTCTGCACGTATGGCGTCGTGGCACGTTGTCAGCACTTGGGACTCTACATCGTCGTGCGAGCCCGTGGATCCCATCGAGCGGATTTCCGTCGAGGAAAGCGTTTGGGGCCCGATGATCGCCAAGTCCTGTGGATCCAATCCCAACGTTGTCCCCGGACGATTGAGCCCGAACTCTGGGCCCAACTCCCCGCAACCCTCACCTTGCGGTTGGTTCGTTGCCGGATGGGCCGGGCCGGCTTTCGATCTCAGCAGGTCCTGTTGATCACAAACCTCATGGATATCGAGCGCTATCCCGCCGAGGCGCTGTCCGCGTTGTACCTGCGCCGCTGGGACATGGAATTGAGCCTTCGGAACCTCAAGACCACACTCCAGATGGAGCATCTCAGCTGCAAGGGTCCCGGCGCCGTGGACCGCGAACTGCGCATGCATCTGCTGGTTCACAATCTGGTTCGTCGCCTCATGCTGGACAGCGCCCGACATCACCACGTCGCTATTCCCAGACTCAGCTTCTCCGGAACCCTGGCGGGCGCCCGCCGCACCGCCGAGGCGTTGCTTCAGGCTCGGACTCAAAAACTCCGCCGCCAACTCTACGAACAGCTACTCCTTCAGATCGCCGGTGACACTGTCCCGGATCGACCAGGGCGCCGGGAACCCAGAGCGGTCAAACGACGGCCAAAGCCCTATCCACTCATCACCTGTCATCGCCACCATTTTACCGAACCCAGGCACACCAATCGCCGTCAACCCATCGGAAAATCGAGGTCTTAACTAAGGGCCATTCGGGTCTGATCTGTACGTTTGACAATTGAGGTGTGGGAGGGGTTGAAGGCGGGGCGTTCCACAGATACCAAGGGTGCGCCGTTTCGGAAATTTGGTTATGGGGCGGGTTTCGGCGTAGGCGAGACCGGATCGATGATCGGGCGGTCGCCCATCAGGGTCGCGAGGGTGGGTTCGACGGCTTGGACCCAGGCTTCGGCGCCGGCGGGACTGGGATGCAGGAGATCCCACATCCGGTCGGTGTTGATGGTGCCGTCCGGACGCAGGAACACGGCATTCACATCCAGCCAGAAGACATGCTTCCCGTCGGCCAGTTGCGCGGTGAGTTCGCCGGCCCTTTTGCAGGTCTCGATGCACTGCTTCGAGGAATTGAACGCAGGCGGGCTGACGCCCGTTTCGGAATCGCCCCCGCGCGGAAAAATGCGCAGCACAAGGATCTTGGTCTCCGGATGCCGCTGCCGGATGAGGTCCACGATGGCCTTGGTGCCCGCGAAGATCTCCTCCGCGATGTGGACGTGTTTGAAGTGGCGGTCGTCGGAATTGTTGGTGCCGATGAGCAGCATCGCGACCTTCGGGGACTTCACGAAGTCGAGTTCGCCATTTTGGAGATTCCACAGGATCTCCTCGGTGCGCTGTCCGTTCATGCCGAGGTTGATCGCATGGCGCGGCTCGAAGTGGCGCTTCCACACGGCCTGGTTGGGCGCGTACTTGCCGTCGTTCATCTCGCCGAGGCTGTGCGTGATGGAGTCCCCGATGAGCACGAGGTCGTAGGTGCCGGATCGGACCGCCTTCACCTTCTCATCGTGGCGCGGACTCGGATTCCGCGTGGGGTAGTCGGCGTCCCCGGGTTGCGGAGCGGCGTGGAGCAGCGAGGCCAGTCCCAGGGTCGCGACGAGGCAGATCTTCAGGGTCATCCGGAGCATCCAGCCGTCCGAAGGCCCGCAGGGTCAAATCCGGAGTTGGGACCGGGGGGCTCGCGGGAATTCCCCTCGACAGGCCGCCGGGCGCCCGATGAATTGACGGCACTTCCATGACCTTTCGGACTCGCCTCCCGTTCCTGGCCGCCGCCCTGCTTCTGGGCGGAACGATGTTCGCCGCGGACGTTCCCGCCCAACCCCGGGAGCCGTTGTGGCCGCAGGGTGCGCCCGACGGACGCGGCGGCACGTCCACCAACGAGAATGCCAATGTGACCTTTCATCCGGCGCCGAATCCCAACGGGATGGCGGTGGTGATCTGTCCGGGCGGCGGCTACGGCGGCCTGGTAACCGGCGCGGAAGGACACGGCATCGCCCAGTGGTTGAACGCGCACGGGATTCACGGCCTGGTGCTGGAGTACCGGCTTCCGGCAGGACGCAGCCGCGTTCCCCTGATGGACGCGCAGCGCGCGATTCGTCTCGTCCGGCAGCGGTCGAAGGAATGGTCCGTGGATCCCCGCAAGGTGGGCATCGCCGGGTTCTCCGCCGGCGGGCACCTCGCGGCCACGGCGAGCACGCAGTTCGACGGAGGGGATCCCAAGGCTGCGGATCCGGTCGCACAGCAGGCGAGTCGTCCGGACTTCACCCTGCTCGTGTATCCCGTGATCACCCTGGGCGAGGGCACGCACTCCGGATCGAAGAAGAATCTGCTCGGACCCGATCCATCCGCGGACCTCGTGCGCCTGTTCTCGTGTGAGCAGCAGGTGACGGATCGCACGCCGCCGGCGTTCCTGGCACATGCGGTGGATGATACCGCGGTCCCGATCTCCAACAGCCGGGGCTACCGCGACGCATTGGCGGCGCATGGGATTCCCGTCCAGTTGCTGGAACTGCCCAACGGCGGACACGGACTCAACGGATACCGGGGTCCGTCCTGGGATGCCTGGCAGCAGGCGGCGCTGGTCTGGCTTCAGGCGCGGTGAGTCAGCCCGCGAGGATGGGGCCTACGCGGCGATCCGATAGGCGAGGTCGAGGTGCGGCGTGGCCAGAGCCTTGCCGGTCCGCGTGACGGGATTTCGGAACACTTCCAGCAAACCGGCCGTCAGCAGGCTCCGCTCGATCGGCCACGGTGCCTTCCGGGAGGTGAAGAACGTTTCCACCGCCGCGGCGAGCAGACTGAACTGCTGGTCCGCGGGCGCCGGGGCGCGGAACAACTGCGCGGAGCGGATCCCGCCTCCCTGCTCGCGGACCGCGACATTGAAATCCGCGATCACGCCGTCCAGCACGAGGATGGCACTGCGGAATCCGTCCCGATGCTCCACCAGCCAGGCCTGCGGGTTCTTCGCCAACTTCGGGACCAGGCCCAGTCCGACGAGATCCTGCGTGCGACCATCGCGAACCGGGTCCCCCTGGGGCGTGTGGGATCGCGACAGCGCCGCAGCCAGCAGCGGCCACGACCACGCCTTGCGCTCGCCGCCCTTCCACACGGCGTCCCCTTCGAGCAACTGGACGCTTCGGATTCCGGCTTCCCCGCCGCGCCGTCGCTCGACGAGCGGCAGAAGTCCGTCCAGTGCGCACAATTCCGCGCCCGCCAGGGTTCCATAGGGACCCGGCTGAAGCGGACTCTTCTGCACCACGATGAGCGCCTCGGTCAGCGGCGCCTCGAGCGGGATCTCCAGTTCCGGCAGTCGCCAGGTCACGGCCAGCGGCGTCCCCGAGGCGAGGGCAATGCGGCGCGCACCGGCGCGAGTCACTACGGCGCGCCCGCGGTCCAGGGTGCTGGTGAGCGCGCCGTGCACGAATACGGCGGCATCCTCCGGCGCCCGTTCGACGGCGATCTCCACGAACCGGTCATTGGCCGTCGCGCCGGATCCGCGCGGCACAATAACCACGGCGTCCGCACCTTCGACCGCCTGTTCGACGGTGCCCGCATCGTCGAGATTGAACTCCGCCTTCCGCCGCTCCAGTCCGCCCTCGTTCGTCGGCGGGAGGTAGGCGACGAAGGATCCGACGGCGGGTTGGTGCAGGGCGCCGTCCCGCGGATAGCCCATCAGGAACCGGTCGAGCAGTTGTTGCGACGGTGAGGGAACTCCGAACTCCTCGAAGAGGAAGGCGATCTTGGAAATGCGATTCATGATCACGTCCTCCAGTAGGTGGACTGCCGGGGCGCGGCGTAGGTGACGTCGAGTTCCGGGGTGTCGAGCGGCGACTGGTCGCGATAGAGTGACTCGACCGCGCGGAGCGTCATGCCGGACGTCAGCAGGGTCCGCTCCACCGGATAGGGCGCCGCGTTCTCCAGAATCATCCGCTCAATGTTGTTCGTGAGCGGATTGAAGAAGTCGGCCAGCGTGGACATCGCGGCGGGCATGGGGAGGTACATCTGGCAGGACAGGATGTCGCCGCTCCGGGTCATGCCGGCGTAGTTGAAGTCACTCACCACACCGCTCAGGAGGAGCAGGGTGGTCCGGAACCCGTCGCGATGCTCGATGAAGTAGGCCGTGGGCGTGCGATGACTCTTCCGCAGCCATTTCAGGTCGGGCGGAGCGCACGGATAATCCGTCGGGCCGCGGAAGGTGAAGCTTCGGGCGAGGGCTGCGGATGCCAGGCGCTGCGTGGTCGGGCGTTCGCCGAGCAGGGACCACACCTTGGGTCCGCGGACGGCCTGGATGCGCCGCACGCCCGGTTCACCGCCTTCGCGCCGCTCCGACATGCACTGCGCGGTCTCCAGTCCGTGAATGTCGTAGGAATCGATGCCGCCGTAGCACACACACACGCTTTCCGTCATTGGCGTGCCGAGGGGAATTTCCACCGAGGGAATCCGCCACGTCACCGGAAGCGAGGATCCGGCGAGGAAGGGGAATCCCAGCCGCTTCGAGGCGGCCACCATCGCTACGCATTCGCCCCAGTCGGTGGACAGATGCTTGTCGTTGAACACCGGGACGGACCGTCCACTGGACTCGAAGACCTTCACCGTCTTCTGAAAGAACTCATTCCGCGGATACAGCGTCTGCCCCTTTTCGGTGCGCGGATACACCCCGTGTTCCGCGATGATCAACACGCCATCCACGGCGAGTCGGGAACCGCCGAGCGTCAGCGTCTCCTCAACGCTCGGGAAGAGCTTCACCTTGTGGCGTGCGACGCGATCCTGCGTCAGGTCTCCCTCGGGGAACTGATCCACGTAGAGTCCGGCGAACTCGAAGGGTGGATGGTGGTGCTTTCCGGCCCAACCGTAGCCTTCCAATAGGCGATCCACGAAGTGCTGGGCGTGGGAGAATTTGCGGATTTCCGTGGCGAGCAGGGCGACCTTGGGACGCCGGGAGGAAGACCGGGCGCCGGCGGCGAACCCCCGCGTCGCGACCGCCGGCGCCAGGGTGGCACCGCCCGTGGCAAAGGCGACCGTGGACAAGAAGTCGCGGCGGGATTGCACCGAGCCCGGGGATGAATCAGAGCCAGCGTTCATGGGGTTGCGTCCCTCTTACGGTCCGGTGGGTTCCAGAACAACCACAGAACGAAAAATGAAGCGAGGGGCAGCAGACCGGCAACGGCGAACCCCCGGTCGAAGGAGCCGGTCCGATCCACCAGGCGTCCGAAGAACTTCTGGGCCAGGGCCGGAAGAGCCCACGCCGCCACGCTGGCGATTCCCGTCACCTTGCCCTGGTGTTCCGCCGAGATCTCCTGGGACAGGGCATGGTAAATCGGAAACACACCGAGCGCCCCGGCCCCGGCGAGCAGGAGCAGGGCGAGCAGCGCGCCGCCGCGAGGAAACAGGCCCACGGCGGCGGCGAGGGAACACAACAGGGCGCAAACAAGGAATACGCGGACGCGCGCCGTATGCACCGACGTTCCGCGCCGGGCGAGCCACAGCGCCAATGCGCCCGCACCCAGGCATCCGATGTCTGTGGCGACGTAGAATCCGGCGTTGAAGTAAAGCGCGCCGGATTCCGCATAACCCCGTCCTTCCATCAGAAACTTCGGAAGCCACGCCCGCAGCGTTTGCCAACAGGTGTTGATCGCCGCCACCACCGCGAACAGCACCAGCATCCGACGGCTGAACACCAGGGAGAGCAAGTCCCGTCCGGACAGGGTGGCCCGCGCCTCCGTGGACAACCGGGTGGGAAAGTCGTTCCGAGAGACCAGGGCAAACCACAGGACGATCCAGAGCACGCCGATCGCCCCCACCAGTTGGAACGGGAACCGCCAGCTCCCCTGGGCCTCGGTCAGCATCATCCGCATCACCAGCGGCATCAGGATGGCTCCGATCGACGTGCCGCTTTGGAGAACGCCGTTGCCCAGGGCCCGGTCCGGCGCCGCGAGCAGGCGCTGGGTGGTCTTGATCGCGCAGGGCCAATGCCCGCCCTCGAACAGGCCGAGCAGCGTCCGGCAGACGAGCAGGCCGTCGTAGGTTTCCACGAATCCCGTGGCAAAGCCCACGATCGACCAGAGGAGAAGGACCGCGGGGTATAGCCAGCGCACGGAGATCCGGTCCACCGCGAATCCGAACAGCAGCGAACCCACCGCGAAGGCCCACCCGAACACCATTTCCAGGTTTCCGTATTGCTCCTGCTTGAGGCCGAACTCCTGGGTGATCCGCGTGGCGGCGTTCGCCAGCGTCTGCCGGTCCATGTAGTTGATCGTCGAGGCGAGCAGCAGGAGTCCGCAGACCCACCACTTCCACGACGGCGGCCGGGCAACCGCGGTCATCCGTTCCAGTCCTTCCCGTCCCAGCGCAGCATCCGCTCCAGAAGCGCGACGACATCCTCCGTGAACACCCGGAACAACGCCTCGCCTTTCGCGGCCGTGGCGATGCGGGGGTTTCCGATGTGTCCCGGGATGGTGCGATCCTGGGTGACCCAGCCCCGCGCGGCCGGTTCGAATCCGACGCCCGGCGGAACCTCCTCCAAGGTTTCCAGCGGCCCCACCAGGTGGGGCGCGATGCGGAGGATCATCGACGTTTCCCACTCGCAGGCGTGTCCCATCTGGCGCTGCTCCAGTGCCGGTTCCACCTCCCACGGACGCCCGCCGAGGCTCCAGTAGGTGGCGCAGAGCAACAGGAGGTCGTTGCGGGTGCGATGCCGCTGCCGCACCTCAAACACCGCCTGGCGACCGGGAACATCGTTGCCGCCATGTCCGTTGAGGAGGATGAGACGCCGGAAGCCATGATGGAGGAAGTTCTCCATCAGGCCCCCGAGCATGTCGAGGTAGGTGCGCGGCGCGGCCGAAAGGGTTCCGGAAAAATCGAGGTGATGATCCGAGTTGCCCAACCACTGCAGCGGCGCGAACAGGACGCGGTCCCCGAGCCGTTCCTCCGCACGGCGCGCGATCTCGCCGCAGAGCAGGCTGTCGGTGAACAGGGGCAGATGGGCGCCGTGTTGCTCCAGGGCGGCGATCGGGATGACCACCGGATTGTCCGGGCTCAGCGTCCGGACTGCGGGCCAGTTCATGTCGGCGAGTTGCATCGGGGAGCAGTCTGGACGTCACCGTGCCAAATCGCAGAGACTCGGGGCAAGCGGTGAAGCCGGAACGTTTGAAGTCCCACCTTCAGGTGGTTCGGACCGGCTGAAGCCTGGACTACGAACGAGCCGTTGGTAGTGCAGCCTTCAGGCTGTCCGGGATAGTGGAGGTGGGGCGCAACGTCGGGCGAGTTGCGGCGCACATTGAAGCAGGCTAAAGCCTGGACTACGAACGAGTCGTTGGTAGTGCAGCCTTCAGGCTGTCCGGGAAAGTGGAGGTGGGGCGCAATGTCGGGCGAGTTGCGGCGCACACTGAAGCAGGCTAAAGCCTGGACTACGAACGAGCCGTTGGTAGTGCAGCCTTCAGGCTGTCCGGGAAAGTGGAGGTGGGGCGCAATGTCGGGCGAGTTGCGGCGCACACTGAAGCAGGCTAAAGCCTGGACTACGAACGAATCCCCAGCATGGATATTTTCGACGCCATCCGGGCCAACCTGCTTTCCCCCGCCGTACTGTTTTTTGTGCTGGGCGTGATCGCCGCGGTGTCCCGGAGCGACCTCAAGTTTCCCGAACCCCTGTACGCCGGATTGACCATCTACCTGCTGGTGGCGATTGGATTCAAAGGCGGCGTTGCGGTCGCTGAGGCGGGCATCGGACGCGTCCTCGTTCCCGCGGTCACCGCCATGGCGCTGGGGGCGCTCATCCCGCTCTGGACCTATCCCGTGCTGCGGTTTGGCGGACGTCTGTCCGCTGTCGATTCGGCGGCGATTGCCGCGCACTACGGCTCGGTGAGTGCGGTGACGTTCATCGCGGCGACCAATTACTTGAAGTCCGTGGACCAACCGTTCGAGTCCTATGCCACCGCCTTCCTGGCCGTGATGGAGTCCCCGGCGATTCTGGTGGGAGTCGTCCTTGGCAAACTCGCCACCCGCGCCGCGGGGGATGATTCCGGGGCGTCGTTGCGCACGGCGGTCCACGAGGCCGTCTTCGGACGCAGCATCTTCCTCCTCGTGGGTTCACTGATCGTCGGTGCGTTGTGCGGGGAACCGGGCATGAAGAAGGTGGAGCCGTTCTTTGTGACCCCGTTCCAGGGCGTGCTGGCGCTGTTCCTCCTGGAAATGGGCATCGTCGCCGGCCGTCGGCTCGGCGAGTTGCGGAAGGTGGGCCCGTTCCTGCTCGCGTTCGGCATCGTCGTCCCGGTGCTCAACGGCGCCCTCGGCGTGGAACTGGGCAAACTGGCGGGACTCAGCCTGGGTGGGGCGACGCTGCTGGGCGTCCTGTCGGCGAGTGCCTCGTACATCGCGGCGCCGGCGGCGATCCGCATGTCGTTGCCCGATGCCAATCCGACGCTGTCCCTGACCGCGTCCCTGGCGGTCACCTTTCCCTTCAACATCACCGTCGGCATTCCCCTGTGCCTCGCCATCGCGCGGCGGGTCTATTCCTGAATCTCGCATCCGGATCCATGAACACGCATCCCATGAAGCTGGTGACGGTCGTCTGCGAAGCGCACGCCAAGGAGGCGGTGCTCCGGACGATTCGCGAGGTGGGCGCCCACGGCTATACGCTGTTCCCGGTGGAGGGCGACGGGTCGCAGGGGCTGCGCACCGCCGACATCCCGGAGTTCACCAACCTCCAGATCGAGGTGATCCTCAAGCCCGAGGCCGCGGCGCTACTGCTGGAGCGGCTCGGACAGGAACACTTCCCGCGCTACGCGATGGTGGCCTTCGAGTCCGACGTCCGCGTCCTGCGCCCGGGAAAATTCTGATTGGGGGGCGTTGGTAGTCCAGCCTTCAGGCTGTCTGCGCGCTCCCGCACTGGGACCGGATCGCATTCGACTTTTCGTTGCCCGACGGCAAGCTCACCCGTCCAGTGAGCGCGCATCCGTTCAATCCGCACGTTGCAACCCTTCCCGTGTACATCCCCGGGCGTCCCATTGAGGAGGTCGCCCGGGAACTTGGCCTCGATCCCACCGGGGTCATCAAGCTGGCGTCCAATGAGAACCCGCTGGGCCCCTCCCCCCGGGCTCTGGCCGCCATGGATCGGACCCTGAAAAGCCTGCATTTGTATCCGGACGGCAGCGCCTTCCAACTGAAACGCGCCCTGGCCCAGCGGCTCGGAGTGGATTCTTCAAACCTGATCCTGGGCAACGGTTCCAACGAGATCATTGAGTTCCTCGGACACGCGTTCCTGCGTCCGGGCGACGAGGTGGTGGTGTCCGAGTACTGCTTCGCGGTGTACCCCATCGTGGCGGCACTCTTTGGGACCCGGTTGGTCACGGTGCCGGCTCAGCGCTTCGGGGCGGACATTCCCGGAATGCTCCGGGCCATCACTCCGGCGACGCGGATGCTGTTCCTGGCGAATCCGAACAACCCCACGGGAACCCTCGCCACGCGCGAGGAGATCGCCGCGCTGCTGGCCGGGGTGCCCCGCCACGTGGTGCTGGTGCTGGATGAGGCCTATGTCGAGTTCCTGGAGGATCCGGCGGACGGCCTGGCGCTGATCCGCGCGGGGACGCATCCCAACGTGATCGTGATGCGGACCTTCTCCAAGATCTTCGGCCTGGCGGGCCTGCGGCTCGGGTACGGGGTGGCCCAGCCGGAGCTGATTGCCGGACTCGAGCGAATCCGCCAGCCCTTCAACATCAACTCCCTGGCGCAGGCCGGCGCGTTGGCTGCGTTGGAGGATGCGGACCACCTGGAAGCCACCCGGGTGAACAACCGGAAGGGACTCGACGATCTGCAGTCCGCGTTCGCGAAGATGGGGCTCGAATACATCCCGAGCTTCGCGAACTTTGTCATGGTGCGGGTGGGCGACGGAGCCCGGGTGTTTGTGGAGCTTCAACGCCGCGGCGTGATCACGCGTCCGACCGCCGGCTACGCCCTCCCCGAATGGCTCCGCATCACGGTCGGCCTCCCCGCCGAAAACCACCGCTGCCTGGAGGCACTCCGCGAGATCCTGGGAAGGTGAGCTCCGGAAATGGAGATGAATGCCGGGTCCGCGGATGTCGCAGGGATCCGGCGCCCCAGCGCGACCTCCATGCTCCCGGTGCACTACCGGGCCTTCCAAAGTTCCCAACCGCCCCGAGAATCCGCTTGGGTGGCGAACTCCCCGAGGCGGACCGCATTTCCCTTCAGGGTTCCGCGGACCAGGAACCATCGATAATGCTGCGGAGCCACGGCCCAATCCACATTCTCCGGCTCATACTCCACCACTCCGGCGGCCCGTCTCCCGGGGTGGTATCGCACCGGGTTTGAAGGCGCCGCTGCGAAACTGGAGGCGATGTCGCCGCCGACCCAGACCTGGTAGTAGGCGGAGGCGTGGTGTGTTGGGGACATCCATCCCTCGGGACAGCCCACATACTGCGGCACGAATCCGTGGGCGGAGACGGAGGTGGGCATCTCGATGACCCCCACCACGCCGTTGGTGGCCACGCCGTCCGGTCCGAGGGTGTTGCGCTCATCAAATGCAAAGTGGGCCACGCGTTCCCCGGGCGGTATCTGGATCAGCAGCCCGGGAAGGCCTTCCATGGTGGATTGGAATGCGCGGACGGTCCGGGCCACGTTGAGGCTGAAGGCTACGGACAGGGCGATGCCCAACCCGAGGAGGCGTCGGTGCCCCGGGGATTCCCCTGCGGCGGCGACCACCGCCACCGCGGCGGGAAACACCAGGTAGCGGGGTGCCAGATACCACTGGCCGTTCAAATCATACGGCAGGGTCATCCAGGCCAGCAGGAACGTGCCGAGCAGGAGCGCCAGCGTGCGGCCCGAACGGGATCGGAAGGACCCCGAGGAATCCGGAGTCCGGAGGTTCAGGACGATCCCACCGATGACAACCGCCAGCCACAGCCATCCCAGCCAGCGGTTAGTGCCATCCGTCAGCGAGCCGTAAAGCTGCTCCATGCCGGTGCCCAGCCGTTTGGGGAAGGGCTCCCAACGCATGCCCAGATCGAGAAGGGTGCCGTATTGGTTCACCTTCGGTGCGGAGGCGTCGGGCGTGGCGGCGACAAAGGTCCGCCACACCCACGCGGCAAACAGGGCGAGGGACGGGCCCAGGGCGACGAGTGTCCGGAGTCCGGTGGCGGCACTCCGCCAGCGGAGGAGCAGGAGCACGGTGGCGGAGAGCAGCAACCACAGGAAGGCCTGGGCATGGGCGAGGTAGATCAGGAGGCTGAGGATTCCCAGTCGCCACCGGGCCCGGGTGTCTTCCGGAGGGGCTCCCGTGCAACGTTCCATCTCGGCGATTCCGAAAATGACCAGCGGAATCCCCACCAGATACGCCATGAAGCCGTAGAAAAAGGAACTGGTCCACGCGAGGGGTACGGAAACCAGCCACCAGTGCGGATTCCTCCCGAAGGTGACCAGCAGGTGGCGGACCCCGAGGGAGATTCCCAGGGAGTAGGCGAAGATGACGGCCGCGTTCGCCCATTCCACGGTCAGGACCTGGGCCAGTCCGCAGACGAGCAGATAGTAGAGCCAGTAGGGTTGAGGCCATGGGTCCACGACAAAGTGCTGGGTGAACGAAGCCTCGCCCTGCCACAGCCCCGCCAATGCCCGGGAGATGGCCAGGTGTTGGGGGAGATCGATCAGCGGCAGGAAACGTCCGGCCAGCAGGGGAATGGCGGCAAGCGCGACCGCCAGGGCCAGTTCCGGCCATGGGACGCCGCGCTGTTGGCCCGCGAAAGAATTCATCGGAGACCGCAGGGTTCTATTCCGATCGTCGGGTTGGGGACAACCCTGAAGCGTCCGCCCGATCCACACCGAATCGGCAA
>JAEUHD010000229.1 GCA_016793645.1 Verrucomicrobiales bacterium | reverse complement strand
AATGAGGTCCGTCTGACGGCACAGAAAGGCGGGGATCTGCAGCACATCGCACACGTCAGCCGCCGCCACGGCCTCCTCCACGGAATGAACGTCCGTCAGCACCGGCACCTCCAGCCGGCGCCGGATCTCCGCCAGGCGGGCCAGTCCCTCCTGCAGCCCGGGTCCCCGATACGATTTTCCCGAGGATCGGTTCGCCTTGTCGTAGCTTGCCTTGAAAACGTACAGGAGCCCCAGATCGGACCAGACGCGACGCAGGTGTCTGCCGATGCGGAGACAAATGTCGTCGCTTTCCAACACGCAGGGGCCGGAAATCAGGAACAAGCGGCGGCGATCCCGGAGGAGTTTCCACAGGGAGGCGGAACGGTCGGTCACGGCTCAAGTCTGCCTTCCGGGGAAGGTCCCCGCCAACCCGAAACGGGGGTCGCCCCTTTTCGCCCCCCTACCGCAACCGCCCTTGCGGCGGGTCCGGGGGGATGAAACCCGATCGGCAACGGAATGGCACAACCCTGGGGCCATCGGTTCACGGGGTGAGAGGGGAGTACCGTCCAGCCCCCCCGGTCGCGGTCCGCCCCAAATCCCCCTCACTTAGACCCTTGGCGAAGACACCAACTTTGAAGATGATCACCGCCGGTGATCGATTCCACCACCGAACTCAAGGAATTCGCCGACCGCGTGCAGGCTGCGCCGTGGGTCGCGGTGGACACCGAGGCCGACAGTCTCCACGCGTATCCGGAGAAGCTCTGCCTGATCCAGGTCGCGATCCCCGGCGAGGAGCGCCTGGTGGATCCCCTCGCCGACCTGCACCTCGAACCCCTGTGGGAGGCGTTCGACCGGCATGAAATCATCTTTCACGCCGCCGACTATGACCTCCACCTGATGTTTACCGGGCATCACTTCCGCCCGACGTCCATCTTCGACACCATGTGGGCGGCCCGGTTGCTCGGGGAACCCAAGTTCGGACTCAATGACGTGCTGTCGAAGTACCTGGGCCTGACGCTGGAGAAGGGGTCGCAAAAGGCCAACTGGGGACGCCGCCCGCTGACGGAAAAGATGACCACGTACGCGCTGAACGACGTGCGGCATCTGAATCCGCTCGTCGAGAATCTCCGGTCGCGACTCGTTGAACTCGGCCGGCTGGAGTGGCACCGCCAGATCTGTCGACGGATCATCGACATCGCGGCAAATCCGGATGCCATCGATCCCGACCAGGTCTGGCGCATCAAGGGACACGACAAGCTCAGCGAGGCGGGCCTGGCGGTGCTCCGGGAGCTCTGGCACTGGCGGGAGCGGGACGCGCTGCGGACGGGGCGTCCGCCGTTCTTCATCCTCAAGCACGAGGCCCTGAGCGAAATCGCGGAACAGGCGTCCCTCGGAGGTCCCCGCGCCGTCCGCCTCCCCCCCTATCTCACTCCCAAACGGCGGCAGGGCGTCCTCGAAGCCGTACGGGAGGGACTCGCCGTGCCGGCGGATCAGCGGCCCCGGCATCACCGGGTGACCACGCGACGCATGACCCGCCGGGAGCTGGATCATTCCGACCAACTCAAGGAACTGCGCGACCTGCGGGCCAAGGAATTGGGAATCGATCCCACCATCATCGCCGCCAAGGGGACCCTCCTGGGACTCGCCCGGGCGGACTCCGGCGAATGGGACCGGCTCCTCCCGTGGCAGCGGGAGATCCTGGAACCCGGTCGCATCCAAAAGTAGGAGCGCCCGGGACGACCCGGTTCCGCCGGTTGCCCTGCGGACCGTGACAGGGCATGGTGGGGCATGAAATTCCCCGGTTGGGCAATCGCGGGCGCGCTGCTTCCCGCCGCCGTGCTCGGTCAGGGCAACTTGATTCCGTCCGCAGGTGTGACCACGGGCGACACCTACGGCTCCGTCCAGAAATCCATCGTCACCGTCACCGGCCAGTCCTTTTCCCGGGCGACGCGGGTGCGAACCCTCGGCTCACCGGCCAATCCCTACGATGTGGGCCTGACCCTGCGAACCGCCGGTCCCGTCGCCCGGCAGGACGTCGTGAGCGGCGAGGTTTGGATCCGAAGAATCGCCCCCGCCGACGGGGATGCCTTCGTCACCTTCAACTTCGAAAAGGCGGCGCCCAACTACGACAAGTCGCATTCGGTGACCCTCGTCAGCGGCTCCACGAACTGGACGCGCTTTCGCTTCGCATTCCAATCCGTGGACGACTACGCGGCCGGAGCGGCCCAGGTTTCCTTCCACCTTGGATTTCCGGCCCAGACCCTCGAACTCGGCGGACTCGTGGTCACCAACCACGCACGCACCCGTTCGCTGTCGGAATTCCCCAACGACCTGACCTATGCCGGGAGGGAATCCGACGCCCCCTGGCGCACGGCGGCCGCCGGGCGCATCGCCACCCACCGTCAGGCCCTCCTGTCCGTATCCGTCATCGACGGCAGCGGAAACCCGGTCCCAGGGGCGCAGGTGGAGGTGGTCCAGTTGCGCCATGCGTTCGGCTTTGGCACCGCCGTCGATGGCGCCCGACTCCTGGGCCAAACGGTAACCGCGGCCGATCGGGCCCGCTACCAGTCCTACCTGACCAACTGGTTCAACAAGTATGTCCTCGAAAACGACCTCAAATGGCCCAACTGGGAACGGTTGAGTCCGAATGGGGCCCGCACCGCCACCAACGCGCTGCTGTGGTTCCAGGCGCGCGGACTCCCCGTCCGGGGACACAACCTGATCTGGCCCGGGACGGGCGCCTCCTACTTTCTCCCGGCGGACGTCCCTCCCCTGCTCGCAAACCCGGAGGCGTTGCGTTCGCGAATCCAGCGGCACTTCGAAGACATCCTCGGACGGACGCGGGGGCTGTGCACGGAATGGGATGTCATCAATGAGGCGCTGCACGAGACCGAACTGGAGGCCGTGCTCGGACGGCAGGAGCTGGCCGGCTGGTTTCAAAGGGCACGCGCGTTGGATCCGGCCCCCGCGCTGTACTTCAACGAATACGAGAACCTCGAGAGTCCGACCCGGGCCGGAACCCAGCGATTGCTGGAGTTTCTGCGGGACCTCAAGGCGCGCGGCGCCCCCGTGGACGGCGTCGGGTTGCAATCGCACTTCGGCAGCTTCCTCACGTCACCTCAGGAAGTGTATGACCGCATTTCGCTGCTGGTGACCCCTTCGGGCAACATCCCGGCACCGGTCACCACCGCCCAGATCACCGAATTTGATGTCAACGTGAAGGACGAACAGGTCCAGGCCGACTACCTCCGGGATTTCGTCACGATCGCCTTCAGCCATCCCCAGGTGAATGCCGTCATGCTCTGGGGATTCTGGGCCGGCGCCCACTGGATTCCCGATGCGGCCCTCCTTCGCCAGAACTGGCAGCCCAAACCCAGCGGACTGCAATGGAGCAACCTCGTGTACCGGGAATGGTGGACACACACCCATGTGCTCACCGACGCGCAGGGCATCGCCAGCGTTCGCGCCTTCAAGGGGGACTATCGGGTCCGCGTGACCCGGGACGGGGACACGCACGAACAATCGGTCTCCCTTGCGGCGGACACGCCGGTGACGATCCCATGGCCCGTGGCATCCCCGGAATTGCAGGTCAGCACCGACTCCAGTGGTCTCCGGCTGGCCTGGTCTGGATCCGCGACGGGATTCCGTGTGGAAACCGCGCGGACCCTTCAGCCGCCGGACTGGACCCCGGCCGGGGGCGAGCCCGTGCTGGCGGGCGGGCAATGGACCCTGGTCCTTCCCCCGCCGGACTCCACGCAGTTTGTCCGCCTGCGGCGATAGCCTCCCGGCTAGCGGAACATCGCGTGGTTGCGATCCCCGCGGGAAAGCAGGAAGGCCATCAGGTCCAGGATTTCATCCTGCTGAAGCGTGTTGAGCAATCCCTCCGGCATCGGGGAAATCTTCGACGGCTCGATCGACGTCACATCCTTCCGCTTCACGTTGGCAAAGGCGTTGGGATCGGTCATGTCGGTGGCGATCATCAGATCGTCATTGTTCAGGTTCGCCACGCGGCCGATGACGACATCGCCGTCGTTCTTGGTGACGATGATGGCCGCGTACTGGTCGCTGATCTCCTTGTTGGGATCGACCACCGACTCCAGAAGATCGCGCGGACTAAACCGCGCACCGACTCCCGTCAAATCGGGCCCGACCGCGCCCCCCTCGGTGTCGAACCGGTGGCAGTTGTAGCATCCCACCGCGCCAAACAGCTCGCGGCCCCGGTTGTAATTGCGCTTCTTCAGCCCTCCCTGGACCACCGGTGCCAGGTCCTGAACGGTCCATTCCTTCACCACGGTCCGTCCCGACAACAGGTTCTGCAGGGCGGTCTTCTTCTCCGGTTTGGCTTCCAGCACGGCCTTGAGTTCCTGCTTTTCGGAATCGGTCAGGGTCGCCACGGCGTCCGCCTTCATGTCCCTCAGGAAGCCGCTCAGGCTGGCTCCGCCCCGGAAGTTCGCCGCCTTGAGATACCACTCAAAGTACGCGCGACGCAGCTCCGGGGTCCACCCGGTGCGGAGGACCCGCAAATCCCTTGCGTAGGCCATCTGCTCCTCCTGGCTCGGGGCGCGCTGAAGGGCGGCGACCAACGTGGAGGCGGCATTGGGCGCCTCCAGATACACCAGCATCTGAGAGAGCTGGAGGTTCAGGGCGATCGCCATGGACGGAAACAGCGGCGCAAACTTTGCAATCAGCCGTTGACGGGTCGCCTCATCGGGCTTGCCGAGCCGGATGAAGGCCAGTCCGTACGCCCGCAGCACACCCAACTTCTGGGCCTCGGTGAGGGACTTCCAATTGAGGCGATCCAACGACGCGATCACCCGACCCTGCAGGACCGGATCCGGTGTCGGATCCCCGGGCTTGCGATGGAAGGGATCCCGGGAACTGACCCGGACGAGGGCAATCAACGCGTTGATCGTCGCATCCGGCCGGGTTTCAGCGAGGGCGCGTTCCTGCCATTCGGCCACCGGCTGCCATTCCAGGGCGATCCGCGCGGCGGACCGGAGATAGCGGTCGGAATCATTCAGGTGCGGCCAGACCGTCTTCACCGCCGACGGGTCGGCATGCCCGTGGAAGGCCTCGAGCGCGCGCCGCGTCTTCCGGGCGGAGGCCCCTCCCGAAGGAGCAGACGCCGGCGCCGTGGATTCCTTGCCCACGTAGGTGACCCGGTAAAGACCGGACTGGGTCTTCCGGCCTCCGATGGCCACGTAGAGGGCGCCATCCTTCGGATTGACGACCAGATCGGTCAGCGGGAACGGCTGTCCGGTGATGAATTCCTCGGTGGTCCCGCGGTATCCGGCCCCGTCGGGCTGGACGTGGACGGCGTACAGCTTTCCGTAACTCCAGTCGGACGCGAAGAAGGCGTTCTGGTACTTGGCGGGGAACTTCGCCCCGTAGCCGAACGTCACCCCGGTGGGAGACCCCGGTCCGACATCCACCACGGGCGGGAGGGTGTCCGGAAAATAGGGAGGCCACTTGCCGGCTCCCGAACGCCAGCCGAAGTCGGCGCCGCTGGCGACAAAGCAAATCCGCGTCGGACGATACCACGGCGTGTTGATGTCCCACTCCATGTCGGCGTCGTAGGTGAACAGGTCACCGTCGCGGTTGAAGGCGGCGTCGTACTCGTTGCGGAATCCGACGGTCTGCAGCTCCCAGCTCCGCCCCTCGGGATCCGTTTTGGCCACCCACCCCCCGGGCCCAAGCACGCCCTTCATGAAGCCATTGCCATCCCAAAGACGCGGAAGGAGCTGATCCTCGCTCCAATCATAGGGGACCTTTGAGCCGCCAAACGAGGTCAGCTTCGTCTGGTTGCCGATGATGAGGTGGATGCCCTTGCCGTCCGGCGAAGGAACAATGGCGTGCGGTCCGTGTTCGCCACCCCCTTCCAGCTTCCTCAACAGGGTGACTTCATCGAACCGGTCATCCCCATTGGTGTCCCGAACCCGGTAGAGTCCGCGCCCCTGAAAGGCGTCATTGGCCACCATGACATAGAGGCTGTCGAAGGCGTACAGGAGGCCCTGCGCCTGGCCGATGGGGATCTCCAGCTTCTCCACCTGCAATCCGTCGCTGGTGCCGAGCGGCGGCGGTGTCAGCCGATACAGGGGCCCGTACTGATCGGAAACAATGAGCCGCCCCTTGGGGTCCGTGCACATCGCCACCCACGAACCCTGCTGATCCTTGGGAACCGTGTAGAGCAGCTCCACCTTGAAATCCTTGGCCACCTTCAACGAACCCACCGGGGTCGCCTGAGCCGCCGCAGAGGACTCCGCGCCTTGCAGCGCCAGCCCCGTCAAAGCCGTTATGATCGCCGCTCCCCGCACCAATACGCGGGAAGCCTTCCAGGAGCGAAAGGGATGCATCGCCGCCAGAATGAACAAAGCCGTCGCGGGGCTCAAGCGTCCGCAGTCATCCCGACGGATTCGGCGATTCGTTCCCCCGGACAACCCTCCGCAGCGCGGCCCCCTCCGGAACCGTCATTCCCGGGCGGACGCCCGCGCGATTGCCTTTCCCCGCATCCTTGTCAGCGTTGTCCATCATGCTCCGCCCCCTGGCCCGTCTCCTGTGGATGCTCTGCCTGACCCCGGCCCTTGCCGAGGGAAACTTCGTCCCGCTCTTCAACGGCACCAACCTGGACGGCTGGATCAACGTCAATTGCGCACCCGAAACCTGGACCGCGGCGCAAGGGATGATCCATTGCACGGGAACCCCCACCGGCGAATTGCGCACCACCCGCATGTACCAGAACTTCGTCCTGGAGCTGGAATGGAGGCACCTCCGGCCCAAGGGCAATGCCGGCGTGTTCGTCTGGGCGGACGCCCTGACGGCGCGCGGACAGCCCTTCATCCGAGGCATTGAGGTCCAGGTCCTCGACGGCCAGGAAGGCAATGGATACACGTCGGACGGCGACATCTTCCCCATTCACGGTGCCCGGATGACTCCATTGAACGGACGGGGCGGGGACCGGGCCTTTCCCACCGAGAAGCGGATGAAGCCTTCCCCGGAATGGAATCACTACCGCATTGAATGCGTGGACGGTGCCATCTCCCTCGCAGTGAACGGAAAGGTCGTGACCCGGGGCACCAACGCCTCCCCCCGCAAGGGTTACATCTGCCTGGAGTCCGAAGGGTCCCCCGCCGAGTTCCGCAATCTGCGGATCCAGGAGCTTCCCGCCGCGGCCGCCCTTGACCCCTCGAACATTGCACGTCCCGACGAGGGATTCCGCCCCTGGTACAATGGTCTCGACCTGACCGGATGGCATGCCGCCCCGGACGCCTTGAAGCATTGGAAGGCCGATGACTGGACCCTGACCCATGACGGCGGCCATGGGGAGGGAGACCCGCATCTCTGGAGCGATGAGGAGTTCGGGGACTTCATCCTGGTCGCCGACTGGCGATGGGTGGACAAGCCCAATGACGCCGATCTTCCCGTGGTTTTGCCCGACGGAACCCGGGCGTTGAATCCGGATGGCTCGCCCAGGACCCTGAAGGTCCCGAATGCCGGGGACAGCGGGATCTACCTGCGCGGGAGCGATCGGAGCCAGGTGAACATCTGGTGCTGGCCCGTGGGATCGGGTGAGGTCTACGGCTACCGTGAGGACGCCAAGCTTCCCGCGGATGTGCGGGCCGCCGTCACGCCGAAGCTCAAGGCGGATCGCCCAATTGGCGACTGGAACCGGTTCATCATCACCCTCAGGGGCGACCGTTTGACGGTGGTCCTCAACGATCAGGTGGTGATCGACAACGCCCGGCTTCCCGGAATCCCAGCCCGCGGTCCCATCGCCCTCCAACATCACGGCGCGCCCATCCAGTTCGCCAACCTCTTCGTCCACCGGCTGGATTGATTCCCGTGCGGGACGGATCCGAACACCAGACCCGGAACCAACATGAACCTTCCCTACTTCCAGGTGGACGCATTCACCCAGCGGTTGTTCTCCGGAAACCCGGCGGGGGTTTGTCCGTTGGAGACCTGGCTACCCGACAGCGTCCTCCAGTCCATCGCCCTAGAGAATGGACTTTCCGAAACGGCATTCTTCATCCGGAACGGCTCCCGCTTCCCACTTCGATGGTTCACTCCATCCGTCGAAGTCGACCTCTGCGGCCACGCAACCCTCGCCGCAGCCCACGTGCTCTTTCGCCACCTGGGCCATCCGGGACCGCGGGCCGAGTTCGAAACCAGGTCGGGACTGCTGACCGTGGATCTGGACGAGGAGTGTCTGACGCTCAATTTCCCCGCACGTCCCGGAATTGAGTGTGCCCCGCCGGCGGACCTGGTGCGGGGACTCGGCGTCCGCCCCCAGGCCACCTTCAAATCCCGCGACTACATGGCCGTCCTGGATTCGGAGGAGACGGTTCGAAACCTTCAACCGGACCTCGAAATCCTTCGCCAAGTGGACTGCCTCGGCATCATTGCCACGGCGCCGGGAGACTCCTGTGACTTTGTTTCCCGATTCTTCGCGCCCCGGGCCGGGGTTCCCGAGGACCCCGTGACGGGATCGGCCCACTGCACGCTGATCCCCTACTGGGCGGACCGGCTGCAGCGCAAGCGCCTCCGGGCGCTCCAGGTTTCCCGAAGGGGGGGTGAGTTGTTCTGCGAGCAGCAGGGCGAGCGGGTGCGGATCGGCGGGCGGGCGGTCACCTACTCGACCGGGACCCTGAGCCTTTCCTGAGGCACCCGCGGCGTCTCCCCCCCGGCCCCGAGACGACCTACTTTCCCGCCCACTCCAGCGCATCCATGACCAGTCCCGGGGTGAGCTGCTCGGGCAGGACCCGGGGCGGGACGTCGGGATTGCGAGAATAGACCAACACCAGGGGAACGCCGGCGCGCTTCCACCGCTTGAGTTCCATGGCGATGGCGGGGTCCTCCCGCGTGTAGTCCCCCCGCAGCGCGACCGCTCCCAGGGCCTTCAAACGCTCGCGGACGGCGGGGATCTCGATCGCCAGCGCCTTGTTGACCTTGCAGGTCAGACACCATTTGGCGGTGAAATCCACCAGCACGGGTTTCCCGTCTCCCACCGCACGATCCACCGCCGAGGGCGACCACGGCTCCCAGTTGATGGTGGCCCGGGCCTTGGCCGCCGCCACCACCGAAGCGGGATTGGGCGAACGCCAGTTCAACTGCTCGTCGAGTTTCAGTTGCCCCTTGAGAATGAACCCGAATCCTCCCACCACGGCGGCGGCGATTCCCACCCAGGCGACGATCCGGTTCCCTTGGCCCATCTGGACCTGACGCCCATAAAGCCAGGCGGCCAGCGCGACACAAAGCAGGAACATGCCCAGCCAGAAGACGCCATCCTGTCCAAAATGGTCGGGGGCCAGGGACAGCAGCCAGAGCACGGTGGCGAGCATGGGGAAGCCCATGATCATCTTGAAGGTGATCATCCAGTTCCCGGGTTTTGGCAGATACTTCAGCCACGCGGGCTGCACGGACAACAGCAGGTACGGCACCGCCAGTCCCAATCCCGCCGTCAAGAACAGGAGCATCAGAATCGCCGGCGGTTGTCCGAAGGCGAATCCGAGGGCGGCACCCAGGAAGGGCGCGGAACAGGGGGTCGCCAGGACCGTGGTGAAGACGCCATTGAAGAAGGCTCCACCCTTGCCGCCCCGGGACGCCAGTTCACTCGCGGCTCCCACGGCCCCGGACGAGAGCGTCACCTCGAACACCCCAAACAAGTTCAACGCCACCAGCGTCACCAGCGTGGTGATGCAAACGAGGAAGACCGGATTCTGGAATTGCATGCCCCAGCTCGCCGTGTGACCTGCTCCCTGGATCACGATCACGAGGAGCGCGAGCACGGCGAACGAGGCCAGGACACCCAGGGTGTAAATGAGGCCCAGAACGCGAATCCTCCGGGGCTGCTCTCCGCTCTGCTTCACGAACCCGAGAATCTTCAGCGCAATGACCGGAAGCACACAGGGCATGATGTTCAGGATCAGCCCGCCCAGGAAGGCGAGTCCCATCATGGCCAGCAGGGAACGGGTCACCGGAGCCTCTGCGATCGATCCCGGTGCGGCTTCAGTCGCCTGGGGTGCGGGCAGAATGGATCCGATGGGGACCGAGAATTCGACCATTTCCGTCCCCCCATAAACCAGGAGGCCGGAAACCGACTTGGGCCAGTCGGTCCCGGTGCGGGTCACCTTGACCCGGACCAGGGAAACACCCGCGAGCGGCTTCAACAACTCCGGCAGGGCCCCCAAGTCCGCATCCGTGTTCTGATAGGGAATAAAGCCCGAAAGAATCCGTTTGGGTACGGGAGGCACCCGCAGGATCAGATTCCGCTCATCCCCTTCCCCCGCATTCTCCCACGCCGCCGACACGGTCCCCTCAGGGGCCGGCGCCGGCACCCGGGCCAGCGTGTCTGCGATGAGCTTGTGGTCCGGACCGGCCACGAGGGGCAAGCCCACCGTGAATCCGTTGGTCACCATCGCCTTTCCCGGCACGCACTCCTTGTCGCATTCCAGCCAGGTGACCTTTGCCGAAACCGTGACAGGTCCCGCCGGATGATTCGGCACCACTGTAAAGCGAACAGGCAGCACGACTCGACCGTCGTAGACAAAACTGGTGATGCCCGCCTCGGTAAGCGTCCGAGGCGGTGGCCAGTGAATGTCACCGGCGGTGATTCCCTCGGGCAGCTTCCATTCGATCTTCGTTCGCTGACCGGAATCCCCCGGGTTGCGCCAATAGGTATGCCAGCCGGGAGGAGGCGTCAGCTCCACCGCCCCGTAAAATGCGGATCCCGGCGGAACCGTTGCCGCGTCGAACAGCAGCCGGACCTGCGCCTTGCCCTGGGCCAGGCCCGACACAACCCCCAGCCACAGGGCAACGCAGGTCATCCACGAACGAAGACTCATAATTTCCGCACCTTCAAAGCCATCAGACCACCCGCCGAAGTTTGGTCCGGATTTGGACAATGGCCGGTCCGGAGTCACCTCCGGCAACGGACCACCCCCGAACCCGATCACCGTGCGGCTTCCGCTAGGGCGGGCCCGAGGCGATGAATCGTCCCGATCACCTCGGAACGCAGCTCATCTCCACCGGCCGCCTTGACGGAATAGCGCACGCTGAACTGATCCGCAGGTTCCATTCCATCCACCAGAAGGTTCACCGTCTTGTGGTCGGAAGAAAGACGGACGCCCCTCACCGCCAACTTGTCGTGAATCGAAGCCTTGGGGTTCTTCACCGACAATTCGGGGGAACCGTAGCCACCGCTGTAACGGTAGTTCCAGAGCTCCACCGCATAATTCTCCGGATCCGTGGCCGTGGCCGGATCGAGTTCCGTGGAGAAGGTCAGGGAGATTCCGTTGGTGGCGGCATGGGCCTTGACCGCCATCTGGACCGGTTTGCCCGTGTAACGAACCCGGTAGAAGCCGCCGTCCCGGGTCGCCGCCGTCTGCCATCCCTTGAGTCCCGCCACATACAATTGGCCGTCCTGCGGACTGAACCGCGCCCGCATGACGCCGCTGGGGAACTTCAGTCCAAACGGCACCATCGCCGCCTGGGGGACTCCATCCACGGAATCCATCAGCACCCCGTAGAGAAGACATTTGCCGTAGCTCAGGAACAGCGGCGCCCCCTTCCACGGCCCCCATCGGTCGCTGTCCACAATGACCTGGCCGCCGCTCGAATTGTCCCAGCGCATCGGCAGCCAGCAGATCGGCTCGTCGTACGACTTGGGGATGGGCATCGCGCCTTCCCAGCCCTTCAAATTGTTCGCCTTGCGAAAGGCCGGATCACTCGGATTCCCCTGAAGCGTCGTCCCGTTGGTATACACCAGGGTCAGGTCCCGCTGGGCCGCCGGCACCATGCCCATGAAGGCACCGGGTTTCACAAGGTTGAGTTTCGAGGAGGGCATCCAGTGCCCCTGGTTGTCGCTGACCAGGACGGTATCGTCCGGACCGACCGTCATCCCGTTCGGCGCCCGCAGGCCGGTGGCGAAGACTTCCAACTTCTTTCCGTCCGGCGACACCCGGAGCATGGTCCCCTGGTGGGGCGAGGTCACGTTGGGCTCCCACGGGGCACCCTTGCAGTAGTAGAAGTTCCCCTTCGAGTCGGTGTGCAAATCGAGGACGAATTCGTGGTAGTTCGGAGTGACCACCGTGTCGTTGTTGAAGTTGTCGTAGGCGTCCGCCTCACCGTCCCCGTTGAGGTCCCGAAGCCGCGTGATCTGGTCGCGCCCGGCGACGTAGATCTCCCCGTTTTGGACCTTCACGCCCAGGGGCTGAAACAGCCCGCTGGCAAACCGGCGCCACGTCAACGATCCCGACGGCTTGTCGAGTCCGGACACAATCCAGACATCGCCATGGAACATCACCACCACGGCACGGCCACCCGGCAGAAAATCAAATCCACCGATGAAGGTCCGGGTGTGATAGGGATTCGGAAAGGGTTCCGTGAGGGTGTCCACCACGTAGGGCCCCTCCTCGGTTCCCGGCTTGAGTTCAGTCGTCACCGTTTCCGTCCAGTGCGCCGGTCCGCCCCGGGTGAGCGGCAGCAAATCTCGGGGCTGAACCGAAACGATCACCGACTTCTTGGGATCCTCGGACTTCGCAAACGACAATGAGAAAGGCTGATTCGCCGGAACGCGGGGAAACTTGAGCCACAAGGCGCCTTCCTGCGCGACCAGTGTGGCCCCTTCCGGCACCCCGGCGCCGGCAACCGTCAGAGTGCCTCCCGACACCAGCGGATAGGTGCTCGCAAACGATTTACCCGCCGCGACCGTTCCCGTGACCTGGCCGAGGCCTTCATCCAACAGCACCGCGACATTCCTTGCGTCGTCGAGGAATTGGAGGGTCCGTGTAAAGGCCCCGCCCGCTGCCTCGGTTCGGAATCCCGGCAGTTCGAGAACCCGTGCCCCACCCACCGTGTAGCTCAGCACCACATCGTCCCCGTGGACGGTCAACCCCTCGTAATGGGCCCAGGACTTGGGAAGGGGTCCCTGATGCCGATCCCGCGGGTCCGCCGTGGCGCCCTGGGGATCCGCCCAACCGGGTCCCAGGGTGGTGCTCAGGACCAGATTGGTGCCCTTCACCGTCGGGGGCGGCGGCCACTCGATCTTGGTCAGCGTGTTTCCAAACTCCAGGAACGGTCCGGACCACGCCGCAGCCACCCGCATCGTGTCGAGGTCATAGACCATGTAGTTGGTCTTGCCCTCGCCCACGGTGATGGCCAACCCCTTCATCGCAGCAGGACGGTCCTTCCCCAGCATAATGGTGCCCGACCAGAACGGACCCCGGATGGGATCCGGTTCCGGAGGACGGTTGGTTTGCTGAGCGGAGACGGGGGGCACGCTCAGGATGAGGGCGAGCACCGCAAGGCCGTGCCAGATCGGGAAAAGGGTCTTCACAGAGTTTCCTAAAGGGTCAATGGATGGCGAACCCGGGCACGATGCGTCACCCGCGGGCGTCCGACAAGCCGCACGCAGGGTTTCGCGGATGAGTCCCGGTGATCCTAGGATTCCCAGAACCACCCTGAGGTTACAGGTCCCGCGCCAAAAGATGCCGGCGACGAGGCTCCAGAGTCTCCACAACGGACGGCCCCCCGGCGCAGTCCGTCCCGGTCCGGATCAGCCCGAACCGATCCGCAAAACCCTCAGCCTTTCGGCTTCAATTGTGGAAACAGGATGACGTCGCGGATGCTCTCCTGTCCAAGGAGCATCATGCACAGGCGGTCGATCCCGATTCCAATGCCCCCCGCCGGCGGCATTCCGTGCTCGAGCGCCACCAGGAAGTCCTCGTCCAGCTTCTGCTGTTCGCCGCCGGCCTGGTGTTCGAGGGCCTCGCGCTGGGCAATCGGGTCGTTCTGCTCCGTGTATCCCGGCGAGATCTCCTGTCCGTTGATGCAGCACTCGAACACCTCGACGGTGGTCGGGTCGTCCGGAGACAGCTTGGCCAGGGGCACCAACTGCTTCGGCAGGTGGGTGACAAACGTCGGCTGGATCAGGGTGGGTTCCACCAGTTTCTCGAACACAGCCCCGGTCACCTCGAAATCCTCGTAACCGTCCGCAATGTCCCCCGCGAGCTTCAGATCCTCGATGGCGCGACGACGACGCTCGGCGGGAGTGACGTCAAACCAGTCGGCACCGGCCTTCTCGCGAACCAGGTCCTTGTAGCGGGCTCGTCGCCAGAACGTCAGATCGATGGTCTTGTACACCTGTCCCTCGGCCGTCTTGTGCTCGATGACTTCGGTGCCGAGTACCCGGCGGGCCACCTGCCGAATCAGCGACTCCACCGTCTCCATCATGGTCGCGTAATCCCCGTAGGACTCGTACGCCTCGAGCATGGTGAACTCCGGATTGTGACGCCGGGAAAGCCCCTCGTTCCGGAAGTTGCGACCGATCTCGAACACCTTGTCGATGCCCCCGACGAGCAATCGCTTAAGGTACAGCTCCAGCGCGATGCGCAGGTAGAATTCGCAACCCAGGGCATTGTGGAAGGTCTTGAACGGCTGCGCCGCCGCCCCACCGGGAATCCCCTGCATCATCGGCGTCTCCACCTCCACATAACCCCGCTCGTGAAAGAACGATCGGATCTCGCGGATCACGGACGAGCGCAGCAGGAACGTCTTCTTCACGTCCTCATTGGACATCAGGTCCAAGTACCGCTGACGGTACCGAATCTCGGTGTCGGCCAGCCCCTCCCACTTCGCCGGCGGCGGACGCAGCGCCTTGCCCAGCACGGTGAAGGACTCGAGCTTCAGGCTCGGTTCCCCGGTTCGCGTACGGAAAAGGGTTCCCCGGGCACCGACAAAATCCGCGAGATCCAGGCAGCGGAACACCTCGAACGCCTCGTCGCCGAGCGCCGCCTTCTGGGCATAGACCTGAATCCGCCCCGTGACGTCCCGCAAATCGACAAACTGGCTCTTGCCCATGTCACGGTGCGCCGTGATGCGACCGGCGATCGCCACGGGATGCCCTTCGGCGAGCTCCCCCTTCTCGAACTTTTCGCGGGCTTCGCCGCATCCGGAATCGGGCGTGAACTTGTTGCGAAAGGGATGAATCCCCTTGGCCTCCAGAGTCGCAAGGTTGGCCCGCCGCTGCGCAATCAATGAATTGGTGTCCTCCATACCGGAACCGCAAGCAAACCACACCCGGCAACCCCGTCACAAGGGCTCTTCGCGGGCCCAAGACTCGGGGTCCACCGCCATGCTGGCATCCGAAGCGCAGCCCGGAGTAGGGTGCCGCGTCATGTCGCAGGGATTCCTTCCCTTCCTTCAGCGCTGGGTGGTCACCACGCTTGCCGTCCTCGTGGCGGCACAGATGGTGAAGGGAATCCATTACGACACGACGGCGACCGTCCTGGTCGCCTCCCTGCTGCTGGGATTCCTCAACGCCTTTGTCCGCCCCATTCTCCTCCTGCTGTCGCTGCCCCTGCTGCTGGCTTCGCTGGGACTCTTCATCGTGGTGATCAATGCCCTGCTCCTGCTTTTCGTCGGAGAGATTGTGAAGGGATTCACGGTGGCCGGGTTCTGGCCCGCGGTGTGGGGAAGCGTGGTCATCAGCCTGGTCTCCATGGTCATGAACCTGCTGCTCGGACGCGGCCCCAGGATTGAGGTTCGACGCGGGGGACGCCCTCCCCGGGACGACGACCCGCCGCCGGGCGGAGGCGGTCCCGTCATCGACGTCTGACTTCCGCCATGCCTCGAGAAAGTTTTCCCAGAAGGTCGCGTTCCGCACGACGCCGCCCGTGGAAACGTTGGGTCCTGCTGCTGCTCGTCCTCGGAGGCGGCATCGCATTCTGGTTTCTCCGGCAGCCCTCTCCTCCCCGGATCCAACCCCGAAGTCCGATCCCGTCCCCGCAACCGGCACCGCCTCGTCGTGAAGCACCGCCCATTCCCCCAGCCCCGGCGCCCACGGTATCCGTCGCGTCGAATGGGCCACCGGCCGAACCGGTCTCAGCCCCGCTTCCCGTCCCCAGGCGCCCGAGCGTCCCGGCCGCTTCCACGAACCCCGCACCCGCAAGCCCGCCAAGCCCCGCTCCGCCGATGGAGGACTCTTCCGGGTTTCAACCAAGACCGGCCACCAACCTCCTCGAAGCGCAGGTTGCCCTGGCCCAGCGCGGCATTGGATCAGGTTCCGTGGACGGCGTCGCGGGCGCCCAGACTGAGGGGGCATTCCGGGCATTTCAATTTCAACAGGGACTTGAGGAATCCGGGCGACGCGACCCGGACACGACAAAGGCACTGCTCCTGCTTCGTCCCCCGTTCAAGCGGTACGTCGTATCCCAGGAGGACCTATCGTCGTTGCGGCCGGTGCCCGACACCTGGCTGGGAAAGTCCGAAGCTCCGCGGCTGGGATACGCGTCCCTGCTGGAACTGGTTGGAGAAAGGACTCAGGCGCATCCCCACCTGCTGCAACGGCTCAACCCCGGAGTTCGCTGGGATGCCGTCGCCGCCGGCACGGAACTGGTGGTGCCGGACACGGAGTTTCCGACCCCGAGAAAGGCGGCACTGATTCGAATCAGCCTGGCGGGCCGGTACCTTCGCGCCTACGACAGCAGCGGCAATCTCCTCGCCCACTTTCCGGTGAGCATCGGTCGAGTTGCCGAAAAGAGGCCCGTCGGCGCCCTGTCCGTGATGGTTTGTGTCAAGGACCCCAATTACACGTTCGACCCGGCCGTGTTCCCCGAGTCCGAGGAGGGCAAACAGATCGGACACAAGCTCATGATTCCTCCCGGCCCCAACAATCCGGTCGGCGTTGCGTGGATCGGACTCAACCGTCCCGGCTACGGGATCCACGGCACGCCCAGCCCCGAACAGGTCGGACGCACGGAAAGTCACGGATGCTTTCGTCTCGCCAACTGGAACGCGGACTATCTTCGGCGGATGGTCGGCGTCGGCACTCCCGTCAATGTCGAACGCTGACGTGAATTCGAGGGGATCGACGGCAGGCTGCGCCCGGACTCAGGCGCCCCTGCCCTGCATCCGCCGCATGAGCCAGATCATCTCCTCCTGGTAGGCATTGCGGGTCGGATATCGCGGGGCCGCGTCCGGATCATCCTCGCGCACGGCAAAGGCGCCCCGGTTCAGAATGGCCTGTGGCACGTGGGCGAGAAGCCCCCGCAGGAATCGCCGAAAGCGCTCCTCCGGATCACGATTCCCGGTCTCCTCGGGTTCCGTCGGCACGAACTCGCCACTCGCGAAGGAGAATCGGAGCGTGCGTCCCGCCATCAGGAGATCCGCCATCCAGCACCATTCCCGTTTTTCCTGACGAAGGGTGATGGATGCATCGAGCGGGGAACGGGACTCCTCGCCCCAACTCGATGGATCCCGGTCCCGGTTCCAGGTCACGGGACGAAACCGCGTCATTCGGACGGCCCCGGCGCAAATCATTTCGATGCGATCCCACGGCACCAGAATCTCGCGATCATAGGGATCGACGGCCACAAAGGCCTCCGGCCGCACTTCGGCGCGACGCAGCTTCTTGGAAATTGGGGGTACGGGAAGGTCCCGCTCGTCCACCAGATCCACCCCAACCCCTTCGCGTCGCAGCGCCAATTCCAAGTCGCGCCCGGGAATCTCCTCCAAATTTCGCAGGAGAATTCCAAACGCATCCGCGACCAAATGGGCGGCATCCACCGGATGCCACTCCCCGGCTCCTTCCAATGCCCGCGCCACGGCGGCCACATCCGGAAACTCCAACCGCTGTTGGACCAGGGCAAATGGCACGCGTCGGATCGTGACGCACGGGAACCTCGGGAACAAGACGGATGGAACCGTGGACACCTCTCTTGCCGAACCGGCGCCGAATCCGTTTCCTCAGCCCGTGAGCGAGGAGATCTTCGATGTGGTCGATGAGCGGGACGAGGTCATCGGACAGCAGACCCGGAGCGAGGTCCACCGGCTGAACCTTCGGCACCGCGCCGTGCACGTGCTGTTGATCAACAGCCGGGGCGAGTACTTCCTCCAACAGCGATCCCTACTGAAGGACAACTGGCCCGGCGTCTGGGATTCCTCGTCCTCGGGGCACCTCGACTCCGGGGAATCCTACGACGCATGCGCCGTGCGGGAAGTCCGCGAGGAACTTGGCATCACTCTGAATGGCCCGGCGGAGCGCATCCTGCGTCTCGAGGCCACCCCGGAAACCGGCTGGGAATTCTGCTGGGTGTACCGGGCCCGGCACGAGGGCCCCTTCCTGTTTCAAGTCAGCGAAGTCCGCGGCGGCGGATGGTTCACACCGGAAACCATCCGCGCCTGGATGACGGCGCGTCCCGACGATTTCGCCAGTTGCTTTCGAGTCTTGTGGGGCCGGCTCCATCCGTGAAGCGTTCGAATCCGCGCCCCCTCACCGACTCACTACGACCGGGCCTCCAGAAATGCCTTCAATTCCGCGGCCATGACACCGCCAAAGCCCGGGACTTCCTCCAGTTGTTCCAGGGTGGCCAGCCTCAGGCGCTGGACCGAGCCAAACCGCTTGAGCAGCGCCTTCTTTCGGGCATCTCCGATTCCGGGAAACTCATCGAGCAGGCTCTCGGAGATTTTCCTCAGGCGCAGC
>JAEUHD010000182.1 GCA_016793645.1 Verrucomicrobiales bacterium | reverse complement strand
CCCGCAGCCACCTTTTTGGAATGCGGAGGGCGCGCAGCATGCGAGCCCGCCCGGGGCCTGAATTTCGACTCGCCACCCCATCCCTGTCTCGGCTCCAGTCGTTGAGGTCCGCCGACCTCTCCTCCCCAATGCACGTCTCCGATGTCCTGTCCTCCGACCGCTTCCCCCGCGCGTCGAAGTATCATCCCGATTGGATCCTGTCCGGGGTCAGCGGTGGGGCACCGTGCCTTCAGCTCACCGAGTGGCTGGTCGAGGCGATGCCGCTGAAAGCCGGCATGCGGGTGCTCGACCTGGGATGCGGCCGCGCGCAGTCGTCCGTTTTCCTCCGCCGTGAATTCGGGGTTCAGGTCTGGGCTACCGATCTGTGGTTTGATCCGTCGGAGAACCAGCAACGCATCCGGGATGCCGGGGTTGCCGACGGGGTCTTTCCCATCCGGGCGGATGCGCGATGCCTGCCCTTCGCCGCGGAGTTCTTTGATGCGGTGGTGTCCGTGGATTCCTGGCTGCACTACGGTTCGGAGGATGGCTTTCTCCGAACCGTTGCCCGTTTTCTCAAGCCGGGCGGGTGGATTGGCATGGCCCAGGCCGGCCTGACGCGTGAGATCGAGGATCCGGTTCCCCCGCACCTTCGGGAGTGGTGGACGGAGGACCAGCCCTGGTGCCTGCACTCCGCGTCGTGGTGGCGCCGGCACTGGGAGCGCAACGGGATTCTCGACCTTGAGGTGGCGGACTCCCTGCCGGACGGCTGGTGTCGGTGGCGGGATTGGCTCCGGCTGATTGCGCCGGAGAATCGGGTCGAGTTTGCCGCCGTGGAAGCGGATGCCGGCCGGCATCTCGGATACATCCGGGTCGTCGGACGTCGGCGCGCCGAAGTGCCGCTTCCGGAACCGATCGTGTCCATTCCCGCGCGGTATCAGCCACAGGCCCTCCTGCGGGATCCAAAATAGGGATCACCGGGATCGTGCAGCTTGCCCGGGCAACACCGGTGCGAGTCAGCGTGGGGGCCGGGGAGATGGGACGATGAGCAGGCGGAAGAACCCCGGCGGCCGTTCCCCGGTGTCGGTGTCAACGGTCTCCTGGGGAGTGCCGTCCCCGACAAACTCCCGGAGGGGTCGCCACGTGACCAGGTCCGACGAGCGCTCGAGTTGGTATCGCACGCCGTTGAGCGTCTCGAACTTCAGGATCAACTGGCCGCTGGCCGAAACCAGGGGCGTCCCCAGGGTGGGTTTCTCCCCGGGGAGCACGGCGGTGACCGCGATTGCGGTGTCGTTTTCGGATTTTGGATCCGGACGTTCACTCCGGACGGTTCCCACCACCGCCAGGGACCCGGGGGCGTCCGGCGCCCGGAGTCGAAGGAGGACGACACGTTGCGCATCGCGGTCCAGACCGGATCCCAGGGGCAGGCTCAGGCGGCCTTCCGAGACCGTCCCGGGGGGCGTGGACGACAGGAAGGTTGCGTTGGCGGGCAGTTGAAAATCGAGGACGGGCGCCGGTGCGTCCTTGGGACCGAGGTTGACCACGGTGAAGGCGTACTCCACCTCGGAGCCCGGGGATGCCACGAGGGGTCCCTGGGCCTTGAGCTCCAGGTTCGCGGAGACGTCGGCGACGAGGTTGAGAACGAGATCATTTTCGGGCGGGCCCCGAAGGCTCCGATCCAGGGTCAGCCCATCCCGGAACGGCGTGGTGACAAAGGTCGTGAAGTCTCCCTGCGCCGAGGCGAAGGCGAGGGCCAGGATCGGTCCCGTGGCCAGTTCCCCCGAGGGAGGGGCCTGGGGGTTGACCTGCAGGGTGCCCCCGAGCGACGCCTTGCCCGCGACGATCAGGGCGTCGGAGACGAGTGCATCCCGGCCCACCGGCACGTCGAGGATCAGCCGGGATCCGGGGTCGAAGCTCACATCGGTGCCGATGGTGAGCACGCCGGTGTCGGGTCCTGAGTTCCCGTCGCCGTTGATTCCCGGGGCGATGATGCTGTCGAGGACGGCGACTCCGCCGGTGGTGCGTCCCTTGCCCGAGAGCACCGAGCCGTCGCGCAGGTTGAAGCCGGGAAGGGCCTCGAGGGTGGCTTCGGCGTCGAGGAACAGGCGCCCGTTTCGCACCGTGGTGACGCGTCCGAACCGGCCTTTGGCGGCCCCCTCGAGCCGGAGCTCACCGCCGTTGAAGTTGAAGGTGGTGGCGAAATGAACCTCGCCATTGTTGCCCCCGATCAGCCGTCCGCCCGTCAGGGTCACCGGGTCATTGAAGCGCACGTCGCAGTTGCGGAAATCGCATTCGCCACCTTCGAGCGTGAAGTTGTCGGTGAAAAGGATTCGGCCGAGATTGGGAACGTTCAGGGGGGCACGGACGCCCGGTCCGGCGGCGCGCAACCGAGGGGGCTCCGCGTCAGAAAGGAGCTTCAGGGAGGCATTCTCGAGGCCCACATAGAGTGCGGCAAACTCGGCGGGGACATCACCGTTGGCGATGAGTGCGAGCAGCAACAGGCCCCGGTTGAGGAATCGGAAACCGCCGGGCTGTCCAGCAAGGTCGCCGCGCAGGTAGCGGATGTTGGCGCGTCCCGACAGTTCCACAGTGCCGAAGTTCTCCAGGGTTGCCGGGGACTCGAACAGGAAGTCGCTGTTCGGTGCCGGGATCATCGTCAGGTGCCCGCGGTTGACGATGTGACCGCGTTCCACGATGCCCGCATTGGCGAGGGGAAATCCGTCGGGGACCGCAAGCAGGCTCCGGGATCCTTCCGCGAGTTCCATCCGGCTGTTCTCCCCGAGATCCATGCCACCGTTGCTCCAGAGGAGCGACTGCCGCACCACGAGGGTGGTGTCGGGATCCCCCCGGAGCAGCGTATTGGCACTGAGTCCGTTTCCGATTTTGAGGTGATCCAGTTCGACCCGTCCGGAGAACCGGGAGGGATTGAAGAGGGTGATGGTGCCGTTGCCGCCGGCGAAGTCCCGGAGGGTGGCGTTCTCGAGGCGGAACTCGAACGATGGATTGAGCTCGTACCCGCCGCCCGAGAGGGTCCCTTCCCGCACGAGGATGTTTCCTGACTCGACGAGGAGTCGTCCCCCGGATTCGTTGACCCACAGGCCGCTCAGGTTCGCGGGGCCTTCGGAGACCTTCCGAACCGTGGTGCGGTTGAAGACCCGGGCCGTGTTCATGTCAAAGGCGGTCAGCCGGCCGAGGGTGACGTCGGCCCCGGGATGGAGGATGAAGCGGGACGTTTCGTCCTCACAGGAGAAGGGGCGGTCGGTTTGGAGGGACAGCCCGCCGCGGACATCGAAGGTGATGCCGCCTCCTAGGGACGCGGCCCCGCCCGCCTGGGGGTCCTCCGGAAGCGTGACGGTGCCGAGGGCTCCGACGGAGAGTTCCACCCGGGCCGTGCTGGGCGTCGTTCCGGTTCCATTTCCGATGAACACGCCGCCGAACCACCCGAGGCGACGGGTGATGCGCAGTCCGATCCCGTCTGGATACGAACCCGCGCCGAACTGGATCCGCGGCTTCTGGTCCGCCAGCCCCCCGAAACTGAGCTGGCCGAACACCAGGGGCACCTCGGTGTGAAGGCCACCCGGGTCATCCTGGAATGGACCGCCCCGAAAGAACGGGCCGAAAGCCCCCTCCCCGGTCACCTCCAGTTGCGATTCCGGGCTGGTCACGAGTTCCATGCCGGCACGGAGGTTGAACATTTGCTTCAACTCGTGGGTGCTGCCGTCGGGGAGAACAATCGACCCCCGGTTTCCCCGGCCCACGACGCGCAGGAGGCTCCCGGGGTCCAGGACGATTTTCGACCGGGCTTGCGAGACACCCTGGACGACTTCGAGACCCGAACCCGCCAGCGCCAGGACGGTTCCCTCGTTGATGAAGGTGCCGCCCAGGGAGGAGTGGGGAGGAAGGTCCGCGGCATTCCCGGGGGCACGCAGCACAGTGACGGTGGCATTGGTGCGGTTCCAAAAGAGGGCGGAGGGGTGCAGCCCATGACCCGGCATGAAGGTTGCCGTGCCCTGGTTTTCGATCAGGCCGTTGACGAAGGCGGCGGTGCGGGACCGTTTCAGGGTGCCGCCCACGACATCGAGACTGCCCTGGGTAATGAGGTGGCCTCGGAAGTTTGGGGGTTGCCCACTCCCGGCCTCGGGGTCGGCGGTGTTTCCCAGTTCGCAGACGGATCCCGGGGGCAGGGTCAGGGGATGTCCCGGCGACGGCAGCAGGAATTGGCCTCCCCGCAGGACGAGTCGGGGCGGCCGGTCGGGATCCACGACGAGTTCCCCCAGTTGCCCGGAATCGAGCGAGCGAAACACCTCGAACTGCGCCCGATCCTCAACCACGACGTTCTGGAGTCCCACGGCGGCGTGGACCCGGGCCTTCGCGAAACGGTTCCAAGTCACACTGCGCAGCGCCGGGTCCTCGTTGGGCGCGGGGCTTCGTCCCAACTCCGCCGCCAGGGTGTTGAGCGGGGTGTCCGGCTGCCGGGCAAAGGTCACCTCGGCGTTGGAGGTGAACACCACGGGTCCCGACAGGACCGGGGGGCGCACCGAGGGACTGGTGGCGGCGAGGAAACGCACTTCGCCGATGTCGAAATCGAGCGGGCCGTCCTCCGGGCCCCCGGGTTCCACCCCGAGACTTCCCGGAGCGAACTCAATCAGGCCTCCGCCAAACCCGTGGTGTCCGGCTCCGTGCCGCAGGCCGCTTCCCGGTTCAAAGCGGATGGAGGTGTTCTCGTCCAGTGTCCACCGGGTCTGCGCGTCGCCGCCGCTCAGGCGCAGGAGGACCGGACGCCCGCTGGCATCCCCGAACACAACCCGGCCCGGCCGGCTGAACCCGTTCGACACCTCGGTCACGGAGCAGTCCCCCCAGGTCACCTGGGGTCCGAGAATCTGGAGGGCGGCGCCCAGCAGAATGGTGGAGTTCGTGGGGCCTTCGAGGGACAGATTCCCCTCGATGCGCAGCGGTTCGTCCGGGGCGCTCCCGATCAGGCGGGTTGACGAGGTCCGGAGCGGATCCTCCACGCCGATTAGGCGCACGGTGTCCAGGACCGCCGGGCGAAGGAACTCCGCCGTCCCCCCTTCGACCAGCAGTTGGCCGCGAACGGTGGCTAGGTTGTCGAGCGTCAGCCGGCCTTTGCCGCGTACCAACACCCGCTGGAACCGGTCGGTGGCGCCCGCGCGGGAGGTCTGCAGCCTCCCGGATTGGCCGACCACCAGGAGATCCCCGCCATGCTCGACCGTGCCCACGGACAACGTCCCGAGGACGCGTGTCTGGACGCCCGCCGGTACCACGGCGCGATCCCCGGGTCCCGGTACCCGCCGAAACGCCTCCGCCTGCTCGGGCGTCAGTCCGGGGGGAAGATCGGAAGGCAGATTCCAATTGCGGACGTCCCCGAAATCGTCCCCGGCACCACCGCGCCAGGTGATGTCGGCCGCGAGGGCGGGGAGGGAGGGACTCCACAGGAGCAGGGACCACAGGGTGCCGCGGAGCAAGCGGGGAAGGTTCACAATTCCCAGCATGGCGCCAGAACGGGGGGATCCGGCATCCCACGTTCGTGGGGATGCCCCGGCGATGGGATGGCGCGCCCGGTTACCGGTGTCCGAGGTACTTGACCACCGCCTCCGTCCGGTTGTGGACGTGGAGCTTGGAGTAGATGGAGCTCAGGTAGCTCCGGACGGTTTCCACCCCGAGTCCGAGCCGGTCGGCGATTTCCTTGTAGAGGCTGCCACGGGCGAGTTCCTCCAGGACCTCGCGCTCGCGCGGGGTGAGTTTTCCCAAGGCCGCATCCGCCGTTCCGCGCTGGTGGAAGTGCTGCACCACCTTGCGCGCAATTTGTGGGGACATCGGCGCGCCTCCCTGGTGTGCCTCGGTGATGGCCTCCAGCAGCCGCGTGGGTGCCGTACGCTTCACGAGGTATCCTCGAGCCCCGTGTTGCAGCGCCCGGAAGATGGCGTCCGCATCCTCGTACACGGTGAGCATGAGCACGGCGACGGCGGGGTACAGGGCGGTGATCCGTCCCGCGGCCTCGACGCCGTCGATTCCGGGCAGGTTGATGTCGAGCAGAACAACCTCGGGGCACGTGGTGGCGAAACCCCGGAGGGCCTCCTCGGCACTGACATACTCGCCGGTGAGCTTCATGCCCGGGGAACCGTTGAGCAGTTCCGCCAGGCCTTCCCGGATGCGCCGGTCGTCTTCTACAATGGCGATCTGGATCGGCATGATGAACAGGGGAAACCCCGCCGGATAGTGTGCACCGTGAGGAGCGAAATGGGGCAGTCCCACAAACGTGGGGAGGACATGGATCGATCTCCAGGCATGGGGGCTGGACGGTTCGGTAGGTTCATAAACCGCCCGCCGGGGAATCCTCCAGGGCCAGCGTCACCTCGATGCGGGTCCCGGACCCCGGCCGGCTCTCAATGCTGCAGCGCCCCCCGAGGGCCTCGGCCCGCCGGCGCAGATTGGCCAGTCCGCTCCCGCCCCCGGGTCTCGGACGGGGGGCGTCGGCACCCTCGAATCCGCGTCCGTTGTCCGAGACCGCAAGGCGCAGGGTGCCCCGGTTCCAGTCCAGTTCCACGGTGACCTCCGTGGCTCCGGAGTGTCGCGCCACATTGCTGAGGCATTCCTTGAGCATCATGAGGAGGTGGTGGCGGACGGTGCTGGGTACCGGGACATCGGGCAGCAACGCCGGGACCTGGAGACGGCAGCGGATGTCGGGGGTGGACAGGAACTCGCGGGCGTACTGGCACACATAGTTGGCGAGCGGCTCCAGGCGGTCGTTGCGGGGATTCACCGCCCAAACGATCTCATCCATGGCCTGGGCGGTCTGGCGCGTGGCCTCCGCGATCCGGCCCATCAGGGGCGCGACCGGTTCCCCGCCGGTCCGGCTGGCGCGCTCCGTCAGGAATCCGATCTGGGTGAGTCCGGCCCCCACGTCATCGTGCATGTCCCGGGCAATGCGTTCCCGCTCTCGGGCGAGACGCAATTCGCCTTCGAGGGCGAGCCGACGACGAACAAAGCGAAGGCGGCCCCAGTGGATTCCCCATCCAAGCAGGACGGCTGTTCCGATGGCCACGGGCGGGAACGCGGGGGTCTCCCACCATTGGGGGGCGAGTTCAAAGGAGAATGCGGCGGGCACGGGGTTCCAGACGCCATGGTCATTGCAGGCGGTGACCTCAAACCGGTAGCGGCCCGGGCGGAGATTGATGTACAGGGCTTCCCGGCTTCGTCCCTCGATCCAGTCGCTCTCGTATCCCACCAGCCGGTGACGGTGCCGCGTCCGCTCCGGCGCTGCGAAACTGGGGGCGACGAATCGGAGGGTCAGCACGCGTGCGGAACCCGGAGGAAGCAGGAGGGTGCCGTCCGGGGTGCGCCGGAGCTGCGGATTCTCCCGTCCGTCCTCGAGCAGGGGCAGGGATTCCGTGCCGGCCCATTCCATTAGGACCGGAGGTGGCGTCTCGTGCCGGGGGACGCGGGCGGGTTGAACGCGGACCGCGCCCACCGGGGTGGGGAACCACAGGGATCCGTCCGGGGCCCGGGCGCCGGCGGGCTGGCTCTCGCCGTTGGTCTCGGCCACCGGCAGGCCGTCCTCGGACCCGAACACCGCGCATTCCAGGGTGGACTGGCGTCCCTCCGCAACGGCGTGGAGGTCCTCTCCCCGGACCCGGTAGAGTCCGCGGTTGCACCCGAGCCAAAAGTCTCCGGCGGCATCCTCAAACATCTGGTTGGTCAGGTCCTCCAGCAGTCCGTGCGCCCGCGTCACCACCGTCGCCCGATTTCCGAGAACCCGCGTGAGCCCACGCCTTCCATAGATCCACAGGGCTCCCGTACGGTCCTCAAGGAATCCCCAGACATAGGGGTCGTTGAGTCCCTCCTCGACGCTGAACCGTCGAAACCGGTCGCCATCCCGCCATGCCGCGCCCCCTCCGTGCGTGGCCACCCAAAGTCGTCCGGTACGATCCTCGTGAATGGCCCTCACGTCAGCGTGTGGCAACCCGTCCGGGGCGCCGAAACGCTGGACGGCGGTGCCGTCCCACCGCGTCAGGCCGGTCTGGCTTCCCACCCAGAGCGCGCCGTCCCGCGTTCGTGCAAGGGCCCGGATGCGATCCCCGTCGAGGCCGAGGGCCGGGGATAAGTCCTCAAGGGTTCGCGGGGTCCAACGAAAGAGTCCCGTGCGGTCGCGCGACAGCCAGACGGCTTCGGATGAATCGGGAAGCAGGGAAAGGATCTGCCGGTTTGGGTTGGGCAGGGCAATGGGGAACAACTCCGAGCGCCCCTCCCGCCATCGCAGAAGCCGTTCCTTGGAGGCCGCCCAGATGCTGCCATCCGAGGATGCCGCCACCGAAAAGCATGGGGCCTGTTCCCCCTCTCCCACCAGATGGTGCTCGAACGGACGTGGATGCAGTCGGATCAGGCCGGCGACCGGCGTGCCAATCCAGAGTCCTCCTTCCGCGTCCCGTGCGGTGCACAGGACCTCGTGAAAGACATCCGCCTGCGGCGGCTCGATCCGCGCGACGCCTTCCGGACCCATGTGGACCAGTTGCCGTCGGAGCGTGACGACCCACCAGCCACCGCGGCCGTCCGGGGTGAGCCGGGGTCCCCAGGTGTGGTCTGAAACCGTGCGTTCGCCGGGGGTAAAGAATTCCCGGGTGATGGACTCTGGGGAGTGGGCGGCGATGGGGATGCGCCGCCAGGTGGCGCGTCCGGCCGCTGCGGGCTCAGCCGTTGCGGGGCCGGTGGGAACCGCGGGAAACCAGGGCGTGAAACGGCGCGTCGGGAGGTCCAACGTCAGCCAGCCGGCCAGCGAGGTAACCACCATCCGTCCATCCTCAAGCCATTCCAGGGACCGGACGCCCGCGTGCGCGGAGTCGGGTATGGGAATGAGGTCCAGGTGTCCCGATTGGAGCCGCGCCACGGATCCGGTGATACCCAGCCAGACCTCGTCTCCAGGACCGGGGAGGATGGCCCAGATCCGGCGTCCGCTCAGTAGCGGCTCGCGCGTGAACCTGCCGCCGCTCCAGTGCAGCAGTCCGCCCGGGGTGCCGATCCAGAGTCCTCCGCGGCCATCCTCCCCGAGGGCCGTGACGCTGGCCTCCGCCAGTTCGGGTTCGTTGCCGGTGGCAAAAGTGCGGAACTCAAGCCCGTCGAACCGAGCCAGCCCGTAGCGGGTTCCCACCCACAGAAACCCGTCGCGGCCCGGGCACAAGGCCTGAACACAGTTTTGCGGAAGCCCATGGTCGGTGGTCCAGGATCGGGAGGAGAAATCCTCCGCGCACGCGGGTGCCGGCGGGAACAGGAGGAGCAGGACCAGTCCCAGAACCGGTCTCCCGCCTCTCCACTTCTGAAGCAGTCCCACTCCGCCAGCAGATCAAACGGCGACTCCAAACCCAAGCCTGACGTAACCCGTGCGGGCGGGGCTCGGCTCGGTCCCGGAATCGAATAAGACCGGCGTGGAGCCTTCGGGAATTCAGGAGTCCAAAAGCTGCTGAATCTGGCGGGCGAGATCGTGGACCCGGGGGGGGCGCATGAGGCTGAGATGGTCCGCGGGGAACGCATGAACGTGGAGCGGTCCGGTGAAGATCGATGCCCATCCGGCAACCGATGACGGTTCCGATGCCGGGATTTCGCGGGCCATCATGAAATCAACGGGACCCGGATACGGCCCGGGTTGGCAGTGGAACTGGGCCCAAAGATGGGCTTCGGATTGATTCCGGAGGTGCCGCAGGCCGGCCGCGCGTCGAAGGATGAGTCCGTAGCAACGGAACAAATCCCGGAGGCCCGCGGGTTCCCCGGAGAGGCGGGTTCGGATCCCCTCCAGAAGGCGGCCGATGCCTGCGCCCCGAGGGCGACGGGTGTCGAGCAGTACCACGCGTTCCACCGGTTCGCCGTCGCGGCGTAGTTGCGACGCCATCTCGAGGGCCACGAGGCCGCCGCTGGAGTATCCGGCGAGACGATAAGGTCCGTTCGGCTGGGCGACCCGCAGCGACCGGATGCAATGTGCGGCGATTTCGGCGATGGAATCCGCCGGGGACTCCGGTCCGAAGGTTCCGGGTGCCAGCAGTCCATACACGGCCTGATCGGGGGCGAGCCCCGGCAACAGCTTGTAGTAATGGATCAGGCCCGCGCCGCTGATGACGTCGGTGACGAACAGCGGGGCACGGGTTCCTTCCCGGAGGCGGATCAGATCGGGATGGGGACCGGAGTCCCGCTGACCGCGCAGGAACTCGGCGAGGGAGGCGATGGTTCCGTCGCCATTCCACAACAGGTCCAGTGGCGGGCGCGTGTGAAAGATCGGCTCGATTTGGTCGAGGAGCGTCACGACCTGGAGGGAGTGGCCTCCGAGATCGAAGAAGTTGTCGTGGATGCCGATGGGATATCGGTGCAGCAGGGCTTCCCAGAGGGCGGCGAGCTGCGTTTCGACCGGATCGCGGGGAAGGTCGCGTCCGGAGAGGAGGGCGGAGGCCGGGTCCGGATCCGGCAGGGCTCGGCGATCCAGTTTGCCGTTCGACGTGCACGGCAGCCGGTCGAGGAGGCAAATCCGCGATGGAACCAGTTCCCTCGGTGCTCTCGTCCGGAGGAAGGAGGCGATGGCCGTCGGATCGGGAGCAAGGCCTTCCCGGGGGACGATGTAGCCGATCAGCGCGGCGTGTCCGTCGGCATCCTCGCGCGCCGCGGCGGCACAGGCGGCCACGGACGGATGCTGGGAAAGGAGGGCCTCCACGGCTTCCAGTTCCACGCGGTGTCCCCGAATCTTCACCTGGTGGTCGGTGCGTCCGAGGATCTGCAGACCGCCGTTCGGCAGCCAACGGCCGAGATCCCCGGTGCGGAACATCCGTGCGTCCGGGACGGTGGCGAAGGGATTCGGGAGGTAGCGCAGGGCGGTTCCGTCCGGATCGTCCAGATAGCCCCGCGTCATCAGTCCCCCGATGTACACCTCACCCGTTTCGCCCCGGGGAACCGGACGCAGGGTGTCGTCGAGGATGTGAACCTCCATGTGCGGTGCCGGTGTGCCCACCGAGGGGTCGTCCGGATCCCCTCCTGGACCGAGTCGTCGAACCGTGGCGGTGGGGGCCTCCGTGCAACCGTAGGAGATGACCAGGGACGCGCGCGTCTGCTCCAGGAAATCGCGCTTGAGCCGGGGGGAGAGAAGCTCTCCGGAGCACTGCACACTTCGAAGGGTGCGGGTCCATCCCGGGTCCCTGAGATCCAGCAGGGATTGGAGCGCGCTGGGCACCAGCAGGAGATGGGTGATCTCCCGGTCCGCGAGGTAACGCGCGAGGGTCCGGGCGTCCCGTTCGATCCCCGGAGGCGCGATGTGGAGGGTTTGTCCGGTCCGCAGAGGTGTCAGGATTTCGCCCCGGGTGAAGGTCGTGCCCGAATCGCTCTTGAGCACATGGCGTTCGGATCCCGGGGGAGGCGGTGGGGGTTGAACCCGGTATCCAAAGGGGGTGACCACGGCCTTGGGTTGGCCGCTGGATCCGGAGGTGAGAAAGATCGAGGCGGTTTGGTCCGGACGAATCGTCACATCCGGCGTCGTCGCAGGTTGCCGTTGCGCGTCCCGCTCCAGGGAGTCGGGGGAGCACCAGCGAACGGACAGGGTGCCGAAACAGGGGTCCGTTTCCGGAGCGATGACGAAGGAGGGCCCGACCCGTTCGAGGATGGAGCGGAGCCGTTCCGCCGGGGCCGAGGGTTCGAGGAGCAGATAGGCACCGCCGGTTTTTGAGACGGCGAGGAGGGTCACCACCAACTCCGGACTGCGGGGAATGCGAAGGGCCACGACGACCTCCGGACCGACGCCGATGGACCGCAGGTGGCGCGCGAGCCGGTTGGTGCGCTGATCCAATTCGCCGTAGGTCAGCGAACCGCCGGCATGAATCACGGCGACGAGATTGGGAAATTGGTCCGAAATCCCGGCGACTTCCTGATGAGGAAGGTTGGGCAGGGCCGGAGGCAGCGGATCACCCATGCCATGCCTCCCTGGATGCGACCGGGATGGGCCGCCGGTGCGTGCGGGTGTGCGAGGGGGTGGCACGTCTCATGGACGCACCAGCCTCCAATGAGAAACCGGTGCGGCGCAACCCTGGTTGCTGCGCCGCACCGGATTCGAAGCGTTGTCTTTCCCCCCTGAGAGGCGACGGACGGCGGCGCCTCCCGGTCCGGGCGTGGATCAGGCGAGGTCGAAACGGTCCAGATTCATCACCTTGGTCCAGGCGGCGACGAAGTCGTGGATGAGTTTCTCCGCTCCGTCGGAACTGCCGTAGACCTCCGCGAGCGCGCGCAGTTCGGAGTTGGATCCGAAGACCAGGTCCACGCGGGTGGCCGTCCAACGCACCGCGCCGGACTTGCGGTCACGACCTTCAAACAGGTCCGCCTCCGGGGTGACCGGCTTCCATTCCGTGCCCATGTCGAGCAGGTGGACGAAGAAGTCGTTGGTCAGCGTTTCGGGGCGTTGGGTGAACACCCCGTGCGAACTTCCCCCGACGTTGGCCTTCAGCACCCGCAGCCCACCCACGAGCGCGGTCATTTCGGGGGCGGTGAGGGTGAGCAACTGGGCCTTGTCGATGAGCAGGGCCTCCGCGGGAATGGTGAACCGGCCGGCGAGATAATTCCGGAACCCGTCGGCGATGGGTTCCAATACGGCGAAGGAGGCGACGTCGGTCTGCTCCTGCGTGGCGTCCGTCCGACCCGGAGTGAATGGGACGGTGACGGCATGGCCGGCGTTCTTTGCCGCCTGTTCAACGCCGGCATTTCCGGCCAGCACGATGAGGTCGGCCAGCGATACCCGTTTACCACCGTCGGCCGACGTCTGGAACCCGGCCTGGATGCGCTCCAGGACCCCGAGCACCTTGGTGAGCTGCGCGGGTTGGTTGACCGCCCAGTTCCGTTGCGGCAGGAGGCGAACCCGTGCGCCATTGGCGCCGCCGCGCTTGTCGGAACCGCGGAAGGTGGATGCCGAAGCCCACGCGGTGGTGACCAACTCGGACACGGACAATCCGGACGCGAGAATCTGCGCCTTCAGGGCAGCGGCGTCCTGCGCAGTGATCAGCGGGTGGTTCACCGGCGGGATGGGGTCCTGCCACAGGAGATCCTCCCGGGGCACCTCGGGTCCGAGGTAGCGAGCCTTCGGTCCGAAGTCACGATGGGTGAGTTTGAACCACGCCCGGGCAAAGGCGTCGGCGAACTGCTGCGGGTTTTCAAGGAACCGACGGGAGATCTTTTCGTACGCGGGATCGAATCGGAGCGCCAGGTCGGTGGTGAGCATCGAGGGCGCGATCTTGCGGGACGGGTCATGCGCGTGCGGAACGGTTCCTTCCCCGGCACCGCCCTTCGGACGCCACTGGTGGGCGCCGGCCGGGCTCTTGGTCAGCTCCCATTCGAATCCGAACAGATTCTCGAAGAAGTTGTTGCTCCAGCGCGTGGGCGTCGTGGTCCAGGTCACCTCCAGGCCGCTGGTGATGGTGTCCGCTCCCTTGCCGGTCCCGAAGCGGTTCCTCCAGCCCAGTCCCTGTTCCTCAAGTCCGGCGGCCTCGGGTTCCGGGCCGACGTTGGACGCGGGACCGGCGCCGTGGGTTTTGCCAAAGGTGTGTCCGCCGGCGATCAAGGCCACCGTCTCCTCATCGTTCATCGCCATGCGGGCGAAGGTTTCCCGGATGTCCCGGGCGGCAGCCACCGGATCCGGATTCCCATTCGGCCCCTCGGGATTCACATAGATCAGTCCCATCTGCACGGCGGCCAGGGGATTCTCCAGATTGCGATCCCCGGTGTAGCGCTTGTCGCCAAGCCAGGTGGATTCCGTGCCCCAATAGACGTCGCGATCCGGTTCCCAGGTGTCCGCCCGCCCGCCGGCGAATCCGAACGTTTTGAATCCCATGGTCTCCAGCGCCACGTTGCCGGCGAGAATCATGAGGTCGGCCCAGGAGATCTTGCGGCCGTACTTGGCCTTGATCGGCCAGAGCAGTCGGCGCGCCTTGTCGAGGCTCACATTGTCCGGCCAGCTGTTCAGCGGGGCAAAGCGTTGTTGTCCGCGTCCGCCGCCCCCGCGTCCGTCGCCGGTCCGGTAGGTGCCGGCACTGTGCCAGGCCATGCGGATGAAGAGTGGGCCATAGTGCCCGAAATCGGCGGGCCACCAATCCTGGGAATCGGTCATCAGGGCCGCGAGATCCCGCTTGAGTGCGGCGTAGTCGAGGGACTGGAACTCCTTCGCGTAGTCGAAGGCGGCGCCCATCGGATCGGACCGGTGGGAGTGCTGGTGCAGCAACTCCAGCTTCAACTGGTTCGGCCACCAGTCCCGGTTGGTCGTTCCGCCGCCGGCGGTGTGGTGGAAGGGGCACTTGGATTCAGAGGACATGGATGCTTTGAGTCAGGGGTTGCAGTGATTTCAGACCAGGGGATGCAGGTCGCGGTGCGGAAGGCCGGTTCGGCCGCACCGGGTCTTTCCGGGACGGGCCATCCGCGTCTCACGCCGCCGACTTGAATCCGTTGATTACCTCATGTCAGCACGGTTCGTCCCATTGTGGAAATAGACGTTTCCTTCCATCAGGATAGGGTTTGCCTATGGAGATGCACCAAGTGCGTTACGTGATTGCCGTGGCCCGGACGGGAAGTTTTTCCCGGGCGGCGGAGCAGTGTCATGTGGCCCAGCCGTCGATCAGCCAGCAGATCCGGAAGCTGGAGGAGGAGCTGGGGGAGCGTCTGTTTGACCGGATGAAGCGCGAAGTGCGGCTGACGCCCGCGGGGGAGGCATTCCTTCCGCGGGCGCTCCGGATTCTGGAGGAGGTGGAGGGAGCCCGGCGCGAGGCCCGGGATCAAAAGGGGCTTCTTCGGGGGACGCTCAGGCTGGGAGTCCTGCCCACCATTGCGCCGTATCTGCTCCCCGGGGTCCTGGCGAGGTTCACCGCCCGGTTTCCGGGGGTGGAGATCGTCGTGCAGGAGGACACCACGGCGGCCCTGATCCGGCTGGCGCATGCCTGTGAGACCGATCTCGCCCTGGTGAGCCTGCCGATTCCGGATGCCCGCATGGAGGTGAAGGCGCTCTTCACGGAGGAATTGCTTCTGGCCCTGCCGCCCGGTCATCGCCTCGCCCGGAAGCGGACGGTGACGTTGTCCGACCTGGAATCGGAGCGCTTCATTGTGATGAAGGAGGGGCACTGCCTGGGCGACCAGTTGCTGAGTTTCTGCGAGCAGCGGG
>JAEUHD010000175.1 GCA_016793645.1 Verrucomicrobiales bacterium | reverse complement strand
TCCAGGCTCCTGAACAGCCGCGACGCCTTGGCGGCCTGGATCTCAAGAGCAACGTTTTGCACACCCGAGTCAGCGAGGATCTCGCCCTGGTGGTGGCGGGGGCAGCGCCCACCCAAGTCCGTGTGGTCCGCTGGAGCGATTCCGCCCCGCCCGCTCCGCTGGCGGTCATCCAGGCATCGAGAACCGTCAATGACGTCCAGTTAAGCGGGGATCAGGCCTATATCGTCACTTGGGATGGACTCGAACGCTATGATCTCTCCCGACCGGGCCGGCCGGTGCTCCGTTACCGGTGGGCGCCCCCGGGCGTCAATCTGGGCGGGGCGCTCGCCGTGGTCGGTCAGCAGGGCTATTGGGCAGTGCAAGGCTTGGGCCAGCTCCTGGTGCTCGACCTTTCCGATCCCACGCAGGTCCGGGAGCGGGGACGCGTACCGATCAGGGACAACCCCTACCGCGTGGTAGCGGACAACGATCTCGTGTTCGTGGCGGGGCTCGACGGGATGTCGGTGTTCGAGGTTGCCAATCCCTCCCATCCCCGTCTGGCAGGTCAACTCCCCGGCTTCGGCCGCATCCGCGACGTCGCCGTGGCGGACGGCCGGGCGTACCTGGCGAGCCGCGGACTGCATATTTTCGACGTCCGGGTGGGATCACCGCAGTCGGTGCTGGGAGACCTTCCCGTCGAGTTGCCTGTGGAACAGTTTCCTCTCCCGCTACCCGGAGTCGCCGACAGCGGGCTCCCTGTGCGTTACTCCGTCATCGAAGGTCCGGCCGTGGTCGACGGACCGGTGCTGCGCCTGACCGGCCTGGGAACCGTCACCCTGAGGGCACAACAGGACGGCGATCTCCAATTCCTGCCGCTGGATGAGGTGCGGAGTTTCCTGGTCACCGGACCGCCCGTCATTGAGGTCGGCGAACTCTCCGGCGGGCGGATTCAACTCAGTTGGCCACTGTCCGCAGGGGGTTACTCCCTGGAGTATTCGGTCGCCCCCGGGTTGAACGGCGCGACCTGGTCCCTGGTGGGTGACCCCGTCGAGGTCGTCGGTGAGCAGATTCGCGTGCGGACATCGGTCGAGGACTCAGCGACCCGCTGGTTTCGCCTGCGCCGGAACTGATTCGGATCCGCCGGACCGACACGATCCGCACAAGAGTCTCTCGCCGCGTCCCAGGATCATGGCGGTCTCAATGCCAGGGATTAGTCCCAGCGAACCTGCAGGAGGGAACCACTCGTCGCCTCAGGAAAAGGTGGGACAGCCTCGTTGATGGAGGACACCGGTTGCCTTCCGCACGCCCCGCCCGGCATGGTGGCGGGGTGTTTGAGCTGCTGAAAACGGACTCCTCCTCCCGCGCGCGCCGCGGTCGCCTGCACACCGCCCACGGGGTGGTGGAGACCCCGGTGTTCATGCCCGTGGGAACCCAGGCCAGCGTGAAGGCCCTCGACAACCGGGAACTGCTCGAGATGGGAACCCAGATCCTGCTGGGAAACACCTACCACCTGAACATCCGTCCGGGAATGGACATCATCCTCCAGGCGGGCGGACTGCACCGCTTCATGAACTGGTCGGGCCCCATCCTCACCGACTCCGGCGGATTCCAGGTCTTCAGCCTCGGGAAGATCCGGAAGATCCAGGAACACGGCGTGGAGTTCCGGAGCCACCTCGACGGCGCGCAGGTCTTCCTCGGTCCCAAGGAAAGCATGGGCATCCAGCGCGACCTCGGATCCGACATCGCCATGGTCTTCGACGAATGCCCGCCGCACACCGCGTCACGGGACGAGGTCCTGCGCGCCGTCCAACGCACCCTCCGCTGGGCGGCGGAATGCCGCGTCCAACCGCGCGCGCCCGGGCAGCTCGTGTTCGGCATCGTCCAAGGCACCCACTTCCCCGAGTTGCGCCAGCAATGCGCCGAAGCACTGGTGGCCATGGATTTCGACGGCTACGCCATCGGAGGCGTCAGCGTGGGCGAACCCGAGCCGGAAATGATGAAGGCCGTGGAAATCTCCGAGCCGCACCTACCCGCCGGCAAGGCGCGGTACGCCATGGGACTCGGAACCCCCGCCCAGATGGTGGAACTCGTGGCGCGCGGCGTGGACATGTTTGACTGCGTGCTGCCCACCCGGGTGGCGCGGAACGGAACCGCGTTCACCAGCAAGGGCACCTACGCCGTGAAAGGCGGCGCCGTGAAGGCGGACTTCAGCCCCCTGGAGGAGGGGTGCACCTGCTTCGCCTGCCGCCACCACACCCGCGCTTACATCCGGCACCTGCTCAACGTTCACGAGATTCTCGGACTCCGCCTGGTGAGCATTCACAACAGCCACTTCTACCTCCGCGTCATGGCCGACATCCGACGGCATATCGAAGAGGGAACCTTCGCCGAGTACCGCCAGGAATTCGCCGCCCGCTATGTTCCCTCGGAAAAGGTCCGCGCGGCCCGCGCCCGCAGCAGCGAACCTCCCGCGGCATGACGTCGTCCTACGAATCGAGCTTCGCCCGTTGCACGCCCGCCCCCGCTGTGCTCGCCTTGCTCCCGTGCTCCCCGCCGTGAAACGCCTCGCCCTGCTCGCCCTGATGGCCTCCTCGCTCTCCGCCGCCTCACCCGACGTCCTGGTCCTGCACGAGCGCCTCCGCCCCTCGGGGGACGCCACCGGGCCTGCGGTCGAAAAGACGGTCCGCTGGGATCCGAAACGGACCGCCCTGATCGTCTGCGACATGTGGGATGACCACTGGTGCCAGGGGGCCGCACGCCGCGTCACGGAACTCGCGGGACCCCTGAACGCCGTGCTCCGCGACGCCCGCGCACGCGGCATCTTCATCGTCCACGCTCCGAGCAGTGTCACCCGGTTCTACGACGGCACGCCGGCCCGGGAACTCGCCCGACAGGCACCTTATTCCCCGACCCCGGTTCCGCTGTCCACGCAGGAGCGTTGGGGCACCGGCTGGTGCTGGCCGGATTCGCCCCGGGAGAAGGCCCTGCCCATCGATGATTCCGACATGGGCTGCGACTGCCCTACGAAGTGCACCATCCGCGAGGCGTGGACGCGGCAGAACGCCGCCCTCGAGATTCTTCCCGGGGATGCCCTCACCGACCACGGCCAGGAAACCTGGAACCTGCTCGCACAGCGCGGCATCACCAACGTCATCCTCACCGGGGTCCATCTGAACATGTGCGTGCTCGGACGTCCCTTCGCCATCCGCCAGCAGGTCCGTCTTGGAAAGAATGTCGTCCTGTGCCGCGACCTGACGGACACCATGTACAACCACGAGAAGGCGCCCCACGTCTCCCATTTCGAGGGCACCGACCTGGTGATCGGCCACGTCGAGCGCTACTGGTGTCCCACCATCACCAGCACGGATCTCACCGGACGCCCCCCCTTCCGATTCCAGGAGGACAACCGCACCACACGCGCGGCGAATTGAATTCCCAGCCCTGCGACGTCACGAACTCCGGGATCCCAATCCCCACGGAGATCGCGGGCGACATCATCTGGACCGTCAGCGGATTGACCCGCGACCTGCCGTCCTGCACGCTAGGACCATAGAAAGAATCGCCTGCATGAAACGCGATCCGTCCTGGGTAAAGGCCCGAATTGGAGCCCGAATCTTGATCCGGCAACAATTGGGCCGGGTCTCGACGCGGGACGCCCGGTGGGCGCACAGGATCGCAAAAGACGGCGGCGTCACGGATCGACTGCTCGATCAAGCGCTGGCAAGCCTGTGTGCACGCGCCACCGCGCCCGATTATCATGACGTCCTTCGAGCAACCTTGGCGTCCCAGCCTTAATTGGGACACTCCCGCCGGCAGGGTGCTGGATCGACTGGTGGCTGCGCTCCCAGACCAACGCCCCTGGGAAATTATCGTATTCGGTTCGTCACCCCTTCAACTCGGCATCGATTCCGGATTCCTGAGCGCAGACGTGGACGTCATCTCCGACGAGGACGTTTCAGTTTATTGCAGCCGGGCCGGGCTATTGAAAGGGCAGGCAGAGATTTACGTTGAGCCCTGCACCAGCATGGCATTCACGGCGAGCCCCGACTGGTTTGTACGAGCATTTCGATGTCAGCGACAGCATGTCGGCCTGACGTTTCCTCACCCGATCGACCTTCTGGTCTCAAAAGTTCAACGGCTTGAAGAAAAGGATTTGCGAGCGTTCCGTTTGGTGCGCGAACGAAGCGGCCATCCAACTGAAAACGACCTCATTCGTGCACTTCGCAGAGTAGTCGACATATACCGGCCTGCCTTTGACGAGGAGTCTGCGAGAAATCCAGCACGCAATACCCAGATCCTCTGGCGGGAGCTCTTCGGCCGCGACATTGACGTCCGCACCGAAATCATTTCGCCAGCCCTCGCGGCCCGTCGCTTGGACTACGGACCGCAAGGGACCAGCCTCAAATCAAAGCTATCGGGAATCAGGCCCTCGGTATAACGCCCGTTTCGCCGGATGCGCGTTGGCTCACGCCTTCGGCGCCGCCTTCACCTCGATGTGCAGGTCGCGCAACTGACGGGTGGTCACCGGCGCAGGGGACGAGGTCATCAGATCCACACCCTTCGCCGTCTTCGGAAACGCAATGACGTCACGGATGCTCTGGCTGCCGCAAAGGATGGCAATGAGCCGGTCAAAGCCGAGGGCAATGCCGCCATGCGGAGGGGCTCCGTACTTGAAGGCTTCGAGCATGTAGCCGAAGCGGAGCTGGGTCTCGTCCGGCGGGATCGCCAGGATGTCCTCAAACACGGTCTTCTGGACCTCGGGCTGGTGGATTCGGATCGACCCGCCGCCGAGTTCCACGCCGTTGACCACGATGTCGTAGTGCTGTCCGCGGACCTTCTTCGGATCCTGCTTCAGCAGCGGG
>JAEUHD010000143.1 GCA_016793645.1 Verrucomicrobiales bacterium | reverse complement strand
CGTTGCAGGTGAACGCCGTGGGTTCCACGATGCGCTCAGCCAGGGTCACAAAGCGGCGGTCGGCACGGGAAACGGAAGTCTCGCTCATGGGGTGCGCCCGACGATGCCGCGAAGGCTCTCCCGGAATCAATGTCCCGGTTTTGGACGAAGCGACCGCCAGGGCTCCTCGCCGCTGACGTCCACCGCAAAGGGACCCTCGCAGGACGCCGGGGACAGGATGGCCAGGATCACGGCGTCCGTGCGTCCGGCATTGAAGGTTGCATGCACCAGTCCGCGGGGAATGTGGGCCACCTCCCCGGGTTTCAGGACGCGACACTCCTTCTCCACCCACTGCTCCACCTCCCCTTCGAGCACATAGATGATCTCCTCCAACTCCGGATGCGTGTGAAAGGGATGACCCTCGTCCGGGGGGATGACCGCCCGGCAGAGTTGGAGGTCCCGGGCATCCGCAACCCCGGGCCGCGTGAGCCAGTAGTTGGTCCGCCCCTTGTACTCCTCCTTCAGGGCCTCGGCCGTGGTGATGAAACGATGCGCCATGGTGTGGCGGAGGGAATACACGACCGCCCCGGACCCGTCGAACCGGGATTGCACGGACCGCGGCAGGAACGTCCTGAGGCCGCACGATGAACGACCGGACTTCCCGGAGGTGGAATAATCCGGGGAACTCGCTATGGTGGGAATCAATGACGCCGGCAGCCCAGGCCATTCGTGTACTGACCGTGGATGATGAACCCCTCGGACGGGAGCGCCTCCGCAATTTTCTCGCGCTGGAGCGGGAGGTATCGCATGTCGGCGAGGCGACCAACGGCGAGGAGGCCGTCAGCCGGATCCGCGACCTGAAACCGGACCTCGTCTTCCTGGACATTCAACTGCCGGGATTCACCGGATTCGGGGTGTTGGAGCGCCTTTCCGACCACAAGATTCCCGCCGTGGTGTTTGTCACCGCCCACGACGACTTCGCCCTCAAGGCATTTGAGGTCAACGCGGTCGACTACCTGCTCAAGCCATTCGACCGGGAGCGCTTCCGCACCGCGCTTCACCGCGCCACGGAGCGGTTGCGCACCTCGCGTCCCGACGACCTCTCCAACAAGTTGAACGCGGTGCTGGCCCAGTTGCAGCCCAAGTCGGGACTTTCCTTCGAACGGATCCCTGTGAAGTCCGGAGGCCGCGTGACCTTCGTCAACGCCGCGGACGTCGATTGGGTCGGTTCGGCCGACAACTACGTGGAACTCCATGTGGGAAGCCAGACCCACCTGATCCGTGAAACCCTCACCGCGATGGAACAACGCCTCCCGCCAAACCGCTTCGTGCGGATCAGCCGGACGTCCATCGTCAACGCCGAACGGGTCCGGGAACTGCAACCGCTCTTCCACGGGGAATACAGCGTGACCCTCAAGGACGGGACGCGCCTGACCCTGAGTCGCACCTACCGCGACCAACTGCCGCGGCTCGGCATCAAGTAGGATGCCTGCCCGGACTCCGGCGCGGACCGACTACAACCGGGCCACCAGCAATTCCCGCTGAAAGATCAATTCCTTCGGCAGGAACTGGTAGATGTTCATGAACAACTCGTCCTGCTGGAGAATCTCCCGCCGCCACTCGTCCGGGTTCATTGCCTGAAGTTCCTCAAAGCGCGCCGGCGTCAGGTCGGGCAGTCCCGCAGTGTCGAAATCCTCCCAGCGCGGCACCCAGCCCAGGGCCGTCTCACAGGCCCCGGCCCGTCCCCGGCACCGGTCAATGATCCACCGGAGAACCCGCATGTTCTCCCCATAGCCCGGCCAGAGGAACGTTCCGTTTCCATCACGCCGGAACCAGTTCACATGGAAAATGCGCGGCGGATATTTCATCCGCTTCCGCATGTCCAGCCAGTGCCGGAAGTAGCGTCCCATGTTGTATCCGCAGAACGGCAGCATGGCCATCGGATCCCGTCGCACCTGGCCCACCGCCCCCGCCGCCGCGGCGGTGGTCTCGCTGCCCATCGTCGCACCGAGAAAGACCCCGTGGCTCCAGTGGAACGCCTGGAACACCAGCGGCACCGTGTTCGGACGCCGCCCGCCAAAGATCAACGCATCAATCGGAACACCGCGCGGATCCTCCGCCTCCGGCGCGAGCATCGGATTGTTCCGCATCGGCGCCGTGAAGCGGGAGTTCGGATGGGCCGCCTTCTCCTTCGACCCGGGAGTCCACGGCTGCCCCTTCCAGTCCAGGCACTCGGCCGGCGGCGGATCATCGTGCCCCTCCCACCACACCGTGCCATCCGGCTTCAGCGCGACATTGGTGAAAATGGTGTCGCGCTGGATCGACCGCATGGCGTTCGGATTCGTCCGCGCGTTGGTGCCCGGTGCGACGCCGAAATAACCCGCCTCGGGATTGATGGCATGCAGTCGCCCGTCCGGACCCGGCTTCATCCACGCAATGTCATCCCCGACGGTCCAGACCTTCCAGCCGGCGAACCGGGCGGGCGGCACCATCATGGCAAAATTGGTCTTGCCGCATTGACTGGGGAAGGCCGCCGCAACGAAGGTCTTCTCGCCGTCCGGGGACTCGACTCCCAGGATCAGCATGTGCTCCGCCATCCAACCCTCCTGGCGCCCCAGCCAGGACGCGATGCGGAGGGCAAAGCACTTCTTTCCGAGGAGCGCATTGCCGCCGTAGCCGGACCCCACGGAGATGACCTCGTTCCGTTCCGGGAAATGGCAGATGAACCGGTTGGCGGGATCGAGGTTGAGGAGACAGTGCAAACCGCGGTTGAAGTCGTTGGAATCGCCCAGCGCTTCGAGCGCGACGCGCCCCATGCGGGCCATGATGCGCATGTTCAGCACCACGTAGAGGGAGTCCGTGATCTCGACCCCAACCCGACTCAAGGGGGAACCGGGAGGCCCCATCAGGTAGGGGACGACATACAGGATCCGTCCGCGCATCGAGCCCCGCGCCAGCCCGAGCAGCTTCTCGCGCATCGGACCCGGGTCCGCCCAGTTGTTCGTCGGACCGGCATCCACTTCGGCCGAGGTGCAGATATAGGTGCATTGCTCCACCCGGGCGACGTCGCTCGGATGCGACCGGTGATAATAGCAGCCCGGCAGCTTCTCCTGATTCAGCCGGATCAGGACCCCCTGCTCCACCGCCGCCGCATACAGCGCCTCACACTCCTCCTGCGAACCGTCACACCAAATGATGCGCTCCGGCTGCGTCAGGGCGGCACATTCCTGAACCCAGGACAACAGGTGGGGATTCGTGGCGGGCTGCAGTCCGATGGAGGAGAGGGTCTGACTCATGGTACGAACGAAAGGATGTCGAACAACCCGGGCAGCCTATCGCGAGATCCCCCGCAGGGCTCCACCGAAATTGCCCATTCCCAATCCGCGCCTCCCCATCGCCGGGATCCTCAGGCGGGCATCAACACCACGTCCTCCTTCTCGGCGGACAGTTCGGCATCCTCCACATCGGACTCCAAGGGGGCAAAACGTTCCGAGTTGAACCCCAGTTCCCCGTTGAGACCCGACTTCAGCGAGGGATCCCGGGGATTGACGATCTCCTCCAGCAGGACGCCGATTTCCCCATCCTTCTTGCCGCTGTCCTTCCGGGTGTAATTCCCCCGGCCGATGTAGATGGCGCGAACCGTATACACCACATCCTTCACCGGAAGCGCCTTGAACATGAGCAAGGCCATCGGCGGAAATTCGTCGTTGATGCAGACCACCTTCTGTCCCTTCGCGAACATGCCGGGAGCCTATCGAACCCCGCCCCGAAATGCACTCCCGGATCATCCCGGATCGGCCACGAAATCCGGTCCCAGCCCTCCGCATACTCGAAACTGGCGTCGCCCGTCCGGAATGCACAGGGTTCCGGCATGTCCTGCGGGCGATTTCCATCCGGCGTGCTCCCGCTGCTGATCATCCTGGCGGCCACTCTCGGCGCGTCCCCTCGAAATCCGCAGGCGTTCGAATCCGAAATCCTGGCATTCGAACAGACGGATCGACGAACACCCCCGCCTCCGCACCCGGTGCTTTTTGTCGGAAGCTCCAGCATCCTCCGATGGACCAATGCCTCCGCCGCCTTCCCGGACCAGCCCGTTCTCAACCGGGGCTTCGGCGGATCGACGATGCGGGACCTGCTGCACTCCTTCGACCGGCTCGTGCTGCCCTACCGGCCCCGGGCCGTGGTCGTCTACGAGGGGGACAATGATCTCGCCCGCGGGGACGCCCCCGCGTCCGTGGCGTCCGATTTCGTGGAGTTCCTGGAACGCATGGACCGCCAACTGCCCGCAACACCGGTGATCCTGCTCGCCGTCAAACCCAGCGGAAGCCGCGCCGCACTCAGGGCGGCGCAACAGGATCTGAACTCCCGCCTGGCCGCCTTCGCCGCCCACCGACCGAACGTCCTGTGGGTCGACACGTTCTCTCCCATGCTGGACGACCGTGGCGAACCGGATCCGGACCTGTTCGACGCGGACCGGCTTCACCTGAATCGCCAGGGCTACGAAAAGTGGATACCCCGGATCGCCGCCGCGCTTCGCATCGTCTCGCGGGGAAGGACAATCCCATGAAGTTCCCACGCTGGATCCCCCCGTTCGTTCTCGCCGCCATTCTCGGCTGGTGGGTCAGCCGGCCCTCAGGCCCCACGTTCGTCCGACTTCCCGGCTCCGGATATCCGGCCCCCGCCTGGAAAATGCCCGATCTCGAGGGACGCGAGCGCACCTCGGCCGAATTCGCCGGCAGGACGGTGGTCCTGAATTTCTGGGCGACGTGGTGTCCGCCCTGCCTTCGCGAATTGCCCGAGCTCAATGCCTTTTCCCTGGCCCAGGCCACCAATGGCGTCGTCGTCATCGGTGCCGCGGTGGATGAGGGGGGAGCCAAGGCCGTCGCCCCCCTGGTTCGCCGGGAGGGACTCGCCTATCCCATTTTTCTCGCCGACACCAACGTCCAGATGACCTTCGGCATCTCCACCTTGCCGACCACCCTCATCATCGCACCCGACGGCCGCGTCGCCGCACGATACCTGGGAAGTCTCACCCATGTGGAACTGGGCCGGGCCATCGCGCCGCTCCTGAAGCCAGCGTCGCCATCGGTCCCGTCACCTCCTTGAGTCAAGTCCAACATGCATCGTAATTGGGGAGTCATTCGTCATTCGTCATTGGTCATTTGTCATTTCTCATTTGTCCCTAGTCCTTCGGCGCCGACCACTGACCACTGACCACTGACCACTGACCACTGACCAATGACCAGTAGCCAGTAATCAGTGATCAGTATTCAGTAATCAGAAACCACGCCCCCCTCGATGCTCGACCCCTGGATCCTCGCCTTCTCCCTGGTCACCGTTGCGGCGACGATCTGGATGGGCTTCCGCTCCGCCCGCTCCTCCAAGTCCGCCGCCGACTTCTTCGTCGCCGGTCGCAGTGTCTCCGTCGGCTGGAACGCCTCCGCCATCTCCGGCGAATACCTCAGCGCCGCCTCCTTCATGGGCGTCGCCGGCATGGTCATGTCCTCTGGATACGACGCCCTCTGGTATCCCGTTTGTTACGCCTGCGGATACCTCTTC
>JAEUHD010000130.1 GCA_016793645.1 Verrucomicrobiales bacterium | reverse complement strand
CCTGGCACTGACGGGGGTCCTGTGCGGGATCTGGTCGATGGCGCTGCGCGTGTTGCCGCGTCCGGCGCTGGCGGAGACCAACTACGAGGCCAACCGGCTCAGGGTCGAGGGTTGGCTCCTGGGGCCGGGGTCCAGATCGGTACTGGTCGGAACCTCCATGTCCGGTCGACTGCTGCCGTCGTATTTTGAGGGGACAGCCCTGTCGGGAATCGCCAATTTGGGACTGGATGGGGCCAGTCCGGATACGGGGTTGCGGCTCACGCTGATGCGACGTCCGGTCCCCGATCTGGTCCTTTTGGAGGGGCACCTCCTCTCGAAGCGGTCAGGACCCAATGACCGGCAACTTCTGGAGCTGGCGACCGGGGTGGGCATGCAAATCACGGCCTTGGCCCCCCTGACCCGGGCGGACGCACGGCCGTCCACGGTACTGTACGGATGGTTGAAGGAACGGCGGGGCGGACCGGAAACCGGCGCGGCCGGGGGGGGAGCCGCGACGGGGACGGTCACGGCCAGGGTGGTGTCGGCAGCCCAGGCGGAAAAGGACGCGGCCGGACTTGATCCGGACTGGCGTCCCCGGATCCGAACGCTGATTGCCACCCTTCAGGAACAGGGATCGCGCGTGGTTCTGGTCCGACTGCCCTCGGGGGTTGGGGATCCCGCCCATCCGGAGGCACCCAATGAGTTGGATGCCATCGCCGGGGAACTGGGACTGCCGCTGGTGGACCTGCTTCGGACGGCCCGCCGGGAACAGGTGCCGGTGTCGTACACGGACGGCCTTCACCTGACCCCCCAGGCCGCACGGGCGGTGAGTCGCGTCCTGGCCGAGTCGGTGGCCAGCGCCGGATGGATGGGTGGGATTCGGAGTGGGCCCGGAGAGGGTGGCGCCGGGGGGGCCGGACCCCAGGGCAAGGGAACGGAAGGAACTTCCCGTTGACCCTGAGGGACTTCACCGTATGCTGGTCGCCACACAGTCGGCCGGATGCGTCAATTTCTATTCATCGCCAGCAACAGTTTTCGGGAGCTGATCCGTCAGCCGGTCTTCCTGTTGCTGATGGGTGCGTCGTCGCTGTTCATCGTCTTTCTTTCGACGGTCCCCTACTTCGGATTTGGCGACGATCCGAAGATGGTTCAGGACATGTCCCTGGCGGTGGTGCTCCTGGCGGGGCTGCTCATGTCGGTGCTGTGTGCGGCATCCACGGTGGCCCAGGAGTTGAGGACGGGTACGGCGCTGACGGTGCTGTCCAAGCCGGTGAGCCGGACGGTCTTCATTTTGGGAAAGTATGCCGGGCTGGCGGGCGCGCTGGCGTTGTTCACGGCAACCCTGATGGTGGCGGTGCTGCTGGCCAGCCGGATGGCCTATGACGCCTACGGCGACACCGATATCCAGTCGCTCCTGATCTACGTCGCGGCGGTGCTGGCAGCCTTCGCCGTCGGAGGATTCACGAACTTTTTCCTGCGGCGCCCATTTGTGTCCGACGCGGTGTTTGCCTACAGCCTCCTCACCACGGTGGCGCTGGTCGGCGTGATCAATTTCACGGTCCTCGACCGGGCGTTTGACGGCCCGGCGAGGGTGGACTGGAGGCTGGTTCCCGCTGGAATCCTGGTCTGGTTCGCCCTCCTCGTGCTGGCCGCGCTGGCACTGGCGAGTTCGACGCGGCTGGACATCATCCCGACCCTGGCCGTTTGTTCCGCCCTGTTCCTCCTGGGGTTGATGTCGGACTATCTTTTTGGGGGTCCGGCTTCCCGGGGTGCCTGGTGGGCCGAGGCGGCCTATGCGGTCGTACCCAACTGGCAGCAATTCTGGGCAACGGACGCGCTGGAGCAGGGGAAAAGCATCCCGTGGCGCTATGTGGGGCAGGCGGCGGGATACATGGTGGTGTATCTGGTCGGCGCGCTTTCGGTGGCGTTGCTGCTCTTTGAGGATCGGGAGTTGGGCTAGACCCGGACCCTGGAATCCCTTAACAAATCTCTTTCAGGCATGGATCGCTCCCTTTCCAAGACGGGCTTCGTCAACTGGCTGATGCTGCTGATCGGCGGCATCACGGTGATGGTCTTCGCCCGCCGCTCCGCCTGTGCCACGGGCGAGCTGGCGGTGGCGTTCTTTGGCGTGGCCACGCTGATGTCGCTGGTGTCCTGGTTCCAGATGGGACTGGCCACCCGCGAGGAGGCGGAGCGGCTCGAACTGGAGGACCTGTCGCGCACGCGGGCCGATTCGGGGTTGTTTGCCGCCTCGGCCGCGGAGGTATCCCCGGCCCGGAGGGCGCGGGAGCAGTTCGACCGGTGGCTGACCCCGGCATTCACCCTCCTGCTGTTGATCGGCGAAGGCGTGGGCGTTTGGTTCTTCTGGAAGCGCCTGGAGCGTCCGGACGACATGGCCGCGAACGCCTCGGCGGCGGCGCTGAGCCTCGCCATCTTCTCGGCGGTCGCGTTTGTCCTGTTTCTCCTGGGACGCTATTCGGCCCGACTCGCGCAACTGGAGGGCAGCACGCTCCTCCGGCCCAGCGCCTCGGCGTTGCTGCTGGCATCCCTCATGGCGGCCCTGGCGGCCCTGGCCTCCGGTCTCGACTGGGCCGGGTTTCCCCGGTGGGACCGATACATCGCCCTCGGGCTGACGGCGGTGCTCGCGCTGATCGCAGCCGAGACGCTGGTCGGCTTGGTGTTTGAGATCTATCGCCCGCGGGTCCAGGGACGAGCGGTCCGGCTGCTGTACGAGAGCCGGATCATCGGTTTGCTCGGACAGAGCGGCGGGCTCTTCAGCACCGCGGCTCAGGCGTTGGACTATCAGTTCGGGTTCAAAGTCAGCGATACGTGGTTTTACCGGTACCTCGAGCAGTACCTGTCCGCCTTCGCACTGGTCTGGACGGGCATCCTGTGGCTGTCGTCCTGCGTGGTGGTGTTGGAACCGGCCGAACAGGCCTTGTTGGAACGGTTTGGAATCCCGGTTTCCGGCCGGGAGGTTCTGGAACCGGGACTCCATTTCAAGCTGCCGTGGCCGATGGAGGCGGCGCACCGCTACAACACCCGCGAGTTGCGGACCTTCCTGATCGGCGCGGTTCCGGATCCGGAAATGGAGAAGAACCGGGTCCTGGTCTGGACGCGTCCCCACTACAAGGAGGAGTTCAACATGCTCGTGGCGAGCGTCGAGGCGGCGACGAATCCCGTCGTGACGGGCCCGGGGGTCACCGGGGAGGCGGCGGTACCGGTCAACTTCCTGACGGTCAGCGTGCCGGTCCAGTACCAGATCCGGAACGTCCGGGAATGGGGATACCAATGTGCCGATCCGGAAGTCCTGCTCCAGCGCATCGCCAACAGCGAGGTGGTCCGCTACCTCGTCAGCGTGGACATGGACGAGATCATGAGCCACGGCCGCTTGAAGGCCGCGCACGAGCTCCAGACGCGGATCCAGTCCCAGGCGGATGCGGCCAAGCTGGGGGTCGACGTCGTGTTCGTGGGGCTTCAGGACATACATCCCCCGATCGGGACCAAGACCGTGCCGGTGGCGTCGTCCTATGAGCAGGTCATCGGGGCGATCTCGGAGATGCAGGCGAAGATCCACGAGGCCGAGGGGTACCAGTTGGAGAATCTTCCCCTGGCGGGAGCCCGGGCGGTGGCGCGCACCAATGCGGCACACGCCGGGGCCGTCCAGCGCATCGAATCCGCAAAGGGACGTCGCGCGCAGTTCCCCGGGCAGCTCAAGGCATTGGCGGCGGCACCGAAGGTCTATCCGGTATGGGCCTATCTCGACGCCCTGACCAACGCCATCGCGCCGGCCCGCAAGCTGGTCATTGGGTCGACCAATACGACCGAAGTGGTGCTCCTCAATCTGGAGGAGAAGGTCCGGTCCGGCCTCGAAGACATTGCCGTGGATGAACCGGAGAAGAAGAAGTAGCCCCCAACCGAAGTCCCAACTTCCCAACCCATTTCCCTGCCGAATTCCCGAGGTATGAAGAAAACCCGCCTTTCGTTTGCCGTCGGCGCCCTGCTGCTGCTGGTGTTCCTGGCCCTGCTGTTCTGCTTCCAGGTGCGGACCACGGAGGTGGCCGTGGTCACCACCTTCGGACGTTATTCCCGCAACGCCGAGGCGGGGCTCCATTTTCGACTCCCGGTGCCGATCCAGCAGGTCCACCGGTACGACCGGCGTCTCCGGAACTATGAGCGGAATTTCGAGCAGAACCTGACCCGGGATGGAAAGAATCTCCTGATCACCATCTACGTGGGCTGGCGAATTTCCGATCCGCGGAAATTCCTGGAGCTGTTCAATGGGGACTCGATCAAGGCCGAGGAGGCGCTGGGAAACCTGGTGCGCAATGCCAAGAATGGCGTGATTGGAAACTACAACTTCAGCGACCTGATCTCGTCGAACCCGAAGGACGTCAAGTTCAGCCAGATCGAGGGGGATATGCTGCGGGAGATTCAGACCGCGGCCCGGGCCACCTACGGACTCGAAGTGGATCTCGTCGGAATCAAGCAACTCGGCCTCCCGGAGGGCATCACGACGAAGGTTTTCGAGCGGATGCGCGCGGAACGGGACCGGCTGGTGAAGCAATATCAGGGCGAGGGGGCGGCCCGGGCGCTGGAGATTCGCAGCCAGGCCGATCGCCAACGCGATGAGCTGCTCGCCCACGCCGAGGCGGATGCGCTGCGGATCGAGGGCGACGCCCTCGCACAGGCCTCCAAGGAGTTGAAGGTGCTCGAGGAGGATCCGGATCTGGCCATCTACAACCTCCAGCTGAATGCGCTGAAGAAGGCCCTTCAGGGCCGTTCGACCCTCATCCTCGACCAGAAGACGACACCGTTCAACCTACTCACGGGCGAGAAGGTCCAGTCGGTGCCTCCGGTGGCCACCCCCAAACCCTGAGTGTCATGGCCGATCTTCCCCAGAAGCCGGGCACGCTTCGCCCGACGGTCAATCCGGTAGGCGGAACCGAGGACGCATCCAGCCAGGCGCTGAATGAAGCGCTGGGGAGCAGCTTTGTGCTGGTCCGGCTGCTGGGTGTGGTCCTGGTGGCGGCCTTCGTCTTCTCCTGCGTCTTCACGGTCAATCCCAACGAGGTCGCGGTGGTGCTCCGCTTTGGGAAGCCGGTGGGCACGGGTCCGGATCAAATCCTGCGCCAGGGCCTGCATTGGGCGCTCCCCTATCCCATCGAGGAAATTGTCCGCATCCGAAGCGGTGAGGCCAAGACGGTGTCCGCGACCAACGGGTGGTATGCGGTGACGCCCGAGATGGAGGCGAATCGGACGGGTCCGTCGCCGAATCCAAGCCTGACCCCCGGTGCGGACGGTTACACCCTGACCAGCGACGGGAACATCATCCATGTCCGGGCCACGATGACCTACCGGATCACGGATCCGGTGACCTATACCTTCGGGTTCACGAACGTCACGGATCTCCTGGCCAACACGCTGAACAACGCCCTTTGCCGCACCAGCGGCAGCTACACGGCGGACGCCGCGGTTTACAAGGATGTCGAGGGCTTCCGGAGTGCGGTTCGGACCGAGCTGTCCCGCCAGTTGGAGCAGGGACGGTATGGGGTTTCGATGGAATCGCTCACGGTGGAGGTCGCGGCTCCCGGGTATGTGAAGGAGGCGTTTGACGCGGTGCAGAACGCCGCCCAGACGTTGTCCAAGACGGTCAGCGACGCGAAGGGCCTGGCGGATGAGCGGCGGTTGAAGGCGGAGGGCGAGGCCAAGGCCCTCGTGCAGTCCGCGTTGTCGGTCAGCAACCGTCTGGTCGTGGCCATGGCGGCCGAAGCCCAGTATTTCAGGGATTTGCAGCCCTCCTATCGGAGTGCGCCGGCACTGCTGCTTTCCCGGCTTCGCATCGAGGCGCTGTCGCACATCCTCACCAACGCGCCGGACAAATTCTTCATTCCCGAACGCAACGACGGACGTCCGCGGGAGCTGCGCCTGCAGTTGAACCGGGAACCGCTCGCCCCGGTGAGGAGGGACCCTTCCGCTTCGGCCGGCGCGCAGTAGATTGATCCCGCCGGATATCCCGGCTGACACCGTACCGCCATGCAAGTCACCTCGCTTCTCTCCCACAACGCGGATCCCAACTGCGACTGCGGCCACGACCACGGCGGCCTGGACCACTCGCACACCAACGTCAAGCTGACCCAGACCCTGCTGGGGCTGATCTTTGTCCTGAACTCCTTCCTCGTGGACTGGGTGTTTCAGCGGGGATCCACCGTCGCCGGACTGAGCGCCCTGATCGGGGCGGCGATCCTGGGATTTCCGATCCTGAAGGTGGCATTCCTGGATCTGAGGCGCGGCCTGCTCAGCATCAACGAACTGGTGGCCCTCGGTGTCCTGGCGTCCGCAGCGAGCGGGGATTTCCGTACCGCCGGCATTGTCGCGTTCTTCATGCTGCTGGGCGAAATCATTGAAACCCGCACGGCGGCCGGCGCGCGGGCGTCCATCGAATCCCTCGTCAAGATCACCCCCACCCGGGCCCGGCGCGTGGTCAATGGGAGGGAGGAGGATGTGGCGGCCAGCGATCTGAAGGTGGGCGATGTGATCCGGATCCGGCCCGGGGACAACATCGGCGGGGACGGGGTCATCGTCAGCGGACAGGGCTCCGTCAACCAGGCGAGCATCACCGGGGAGTCGCTGCCCGTGGACAAGACCGCGGGCGACCCGGTGTTTGCCGGCACCATCAACCTGAACGGCGCCCTGGAGGTCCGGGTGACCAAGGCGGGACAGGACACCACGATCGGACGCGTCCGGGAACTCATTCTGGCCGCGGAGAAAACCAAGCTCCCGTTCATGCGGATCATTGACCAGTACATGGGCTATTACACCCCCCTGGTGCTGGTGATCGGGGCGCTGGTCTGGGCGTTTACCCAGGATCTCAACCGGGTGATTTCGGTGCTGGTGGTCGCCTGCCCTTGCGCCTTCATCCTGGCGACCCCGACCGCCATGGTGGCCGCCCTCAGCGCGGCGGCGCGTCTGGGCATCCTGGTGAAGAACATTGGGGACCTGGAGGCGGCGGCGCGGATCACGGCATTCGTCTTCGACAAGACCGGGACGCTGACGTCCGGAAAGCTGGTGGTGAGCCGGCTCAATCCCCTGGGCGGCATCGCCCCGGCGGAACTGCTCCGTCTCGCGGCGAGCGTGGAGACGCTCTCCAATCACCCCACCGCCCGGGCCCTTGTGCAGCTGGCGGAGGAGGCGGGAGTTCCCCTGGCCGACGCAAGGGAGTTCAAGGAGACGGCGGGCCGTGGAGTCAGCGCGGTTGTGGAGGGTCAGCGGGTCATCATCGGCCGGGCGGCGTGGCTGAAGGACAACGGGGTGCCCGAGGATTTCCTGAAGTCGGTGGATCTCGACGAGGCGGCCGGGTTCAGCCTCCTGTTCATCGCCCGCGATGGCGTCTGCATCGGCTGGGTGGGGCTGCAGGACCAGGTCCGATCGGAGGCGGCGGACGCGGTGAAGGGCCTGCAGGCCGTGGGGATCCGGAGGCTGTCCATGGTCAGCGGGGACCGGAAGCCGGTGGCGGAGCGGGTGGCGGCCGAGATTGGAATGCCGGAGGTGGTGGCGGAGTGCCTGCCGCAGGACAAGGTGGAGTTCGTGCGCGCGAGCAAGGCCAAGGGGTATCGGGTGGCGGTGGTGGGCGACGGCGTGAACGACGCCCCGGCGTTGGCCGCGGGCGACATCAGCATCGCCATGGGTGCGGCGGGCAGCGAGGTGGCGATCCACTCCGCGACGATTGCCCTGATGAACAATGATCTTCGCCGGCTGCCCTTCCTGGTTCGCCTCTCGCGCATGGCGCGCGGGGTCATCAACCAGAATTTTCTCTTCGGCGTCTTCTTCATCATCGGCGGGCTGGCGGCGGCCTCGGGAGGATACCTGAATCCAATCGTTGCCGCGTTCCTCCACAATGTCGGGTCGCTGATCGTGGTGTTCAATAGTGCGCGCCTCGTCCGCATGGGTGAGGATCTGGAGCCGTTTGCGGCCCCGGCGGCGCCGGAGCCGGGCGCGGGCGCGGGCGGACCCGTGGCCCTCGTTCCCCGTGTGGCATGAGGACCCCTGACGGTTTTCCAGATCCCCAGGCGGGATAGACCCAGCCCGAACCCTTCCATGGCCTCAATTCCCACCCCCACTTCCGGAGCCCCCGCAGGGCACCCCGAGGAGGTCGTCATCCGCGCCGCCGGACTCACCAAGGTGTTCAAGGACTTTTGGGGTCGCCCCAAGGCGCGGGCGGTGGACACCGTGGACTTCGAGGTCCGACGCGGCGAGGTGTTCGGACTGCTGGGCCCCAATGGCTCGGGAAAGAGCACCACGATCAAGATGATCCTGGGGCTGCTGTATCCCACGAAGGGGGCCATCACGGTGTTCGGCGAATCGCCGCGCGACGTGAAGACCAAGGCGCGGATCGGATACCTGCCGGAGGAAAGCTACCTGTACCGGTTCCTCAATCCGGGCGAGACCCTGGACTTCTTTGGCAATCTGTTTCATCTCGACTCCGCGGAGCGCCGGAACCGCGCCGAACAGCTCATCGAGATGGTGGGTTTGAACCAGGCGCGGGCCCGGACGGTTGGGGAGTTCTCAAAGGGCATGCAGCGCCGCATCGGACTGGCACAGGCGCTGATCAATGATCCGGACCTCGTGATCCTGGACGAGCCGACGGCCGGCCTCGACCCGATCGGTTGCCACGAGATCAAGCAGCTCATCCTGGCCCTCGCCCGGCGGGGAAAGACCGTGATCCTGAGCAGCCACCTGCTCGCCGACGTCCAGGACGTGTGCGACCGCGTGGTGATCTACTACGGCGGGCGCATCCAGGCCCAGGGGACGCTGCAGGAATTGCTGGCGGAGCCGGATGAGGTGCGGATCACCTCGCCCGTGTTGTCCCGCGATACGCTCCAGAAGGCGCTCGACATCCTCCGGCAGGAGGCCGGGGACCGGGTGCGCGTGGACACGCCGACGCAGAACCTCGAGAACTATTTCCTCGGCGTCGTGGAGCGTGCCCGGGCGAAGGCGAATGTCACGAGCGGCGCCACCAGCGGCAACCAGGTGGCGCAGTTCATTGCCGGTGGAAACGCGGAGGCGGCGGGGCAGTCCGACCGGGTTCTTGAGCGGCTGACGAAACCGGCGGCGGCGCCCGCCGCACCCGAGGTCCCGGCGTCGGCCACGGGCGCTCCGCGGGTGGATGAGTCGAAGCTGGAGCAACTCACGAGGCACGCGGCCCCCGAACCGGTGCGTCCGGCGGAGCCCGGCCCGACGGAAGCCCCCAAGGCGCCTCCGGCGGACCTGTCCAAGGCGAATGAGAAGCTGTCCGGACTCCTGGGCGGTCCGAAGAAGTAATCCCGTCCATGAGTCTCCACGAGATTTACGAGCACCCGGCGAAGGAGCGGATCACCATCCGGCGCGGCTTCTCGCTGCCCGCCGCGTTGCTGAGCTGGATCTGGATGCTGCGGCAGCGGCTCTGGATTGAAGGGCTTGGAGTGTTGATCCTGAATGCCCTGGCGCAGTTTGTCCTCCATCTGGCCCACGGTCCACTCGCCGGGGCGGTGGCCATCCAGGCCATGGTTGGGATCGCGGTGGGCTTCTCGGCCCGCCGGTGGCGGGAACTCGCGGTGGAGCGGGACGGTTACGCGTACCTGTGCACGATCCCGGCTCGGAACGGGGCCGCGGCGCTGGCCAAGCTGGCGGTGGTCGGGGGTGTGCCGGCCCCGGAGTGGCGGTCGCGTCGCATGTGGGTGGTTCCCGATGTGGTGCCGCCGGCCCTGCGGGGGCTGGCCGCGGTGGCCCAGCTCACGTTGAAGGCGGCCTTCCGATTCCGCCTCGTGGTGGTGCTTCTTCTGCTCCTGATCGCGGTGGTGATCGTGCTGCCGATGATCATCAAGCACGATGGTTCCGCGCAGGGGTTCACCCAGATTCTCATCACCTACACCCTGAGCAGCATCACCGCGCTGCTGGGACTCGTCACCCTTTGGCTGGCCTGCGGGACCCTGGCCCGGGACATCGAGGATGCCTCCATGCAACTGGTCTGCACGAAGCCGATTCCCCGCTGGCAGATCTGGATGGGAAAGTGGCTGGGCATCTCCCTCCTGAACGCCGTCTTCCTGGTCATCACCGGCACCACCCTGTACGTCCTGCTGTTCTGGAAGGCCGCGGGGCTCCCGGAGCATGAGCAACAAATCCTCCGACAGGAGGTCCTGGTGGCTCGCGGCGCCGCGAAGGAGCCGATCTCCGACTATTCGGCACAGGCGGAGGAATTGACGCAGAAGCGGCTGCGGGAGGATTCCTCGGCAAAGCTGGATCCGAAGTTCATCCGGGAACAGTTCCGGGAAACCTTGAAGGCCCAGGACCAGGTGGTGCCGCCGGAAAGCTACCGGGTGTGGCACATTCCCTTCGGATCGCAGGCGGCGGCCCTGACGGGCAAGCCCCTCCAGTTGCGCGTGAAGTTCTACTCGCCGGACGCCGCCGGGGAGACAACCCCCCATCAGTTCGGATGGGAGATTGGCAGTGAGGGTAAGGCCCCGCTGCGGCTTCAGAACAGTTTCGCCGCGGAATCCCCCAGCACCTTTTCCATCGGGACCAACCTCATCGGACCCGACGGCGTGCTGACCATTGTCGGCTACAACCTGAACCCGCGTCCGGTGTTGTTTCCCCTCGAGGACGGGATGGAGGTCCTTTATCCCGAAGGGAGCTTTGGCCTCAATTTTGTCCGGGGACTGGCCATCATCCTGTTCTGGCTGGGGCTGCTCGCGGCCATCGGGTTGTTTGCGGCCTCCAAGCTGCAGTTCAGCGTCGCCGCGTTTGTGTCCCTGAGCATCCTGCTCCTGGGACTGTCCAGTGGCACGCTGAAGCAGGTGGTGGATCAGGGAGGCATCGTCGGGGTCGACCACGAGACGGGAATGGTTGCCGGGGAGTCGGCGTTGAACCGGACGGCGGTGGCGGTGTACGGCACCGCCCGCGATGTCATTGAACTGGTGACGGGGTACAATCCGGTCGATGCGCTCAGCACCGGACGGAGCATCCCGTGGGCGCGCCTGGCGCAGGCGGCCATTCTGGTGGTGGGTGTTGCCGGGGGATTCTTCGCGGCCGCCGGAATCTGGATCTTCACCCGGCGTGAACTGGCGGCCCCGATCTAGCCATGAACGCAAAACGGTTCCTGCTCATCGGGGCTCTGGTGGTGTCGGTGGTCGCCTCGGGATTGCTTCAGCGCGGACTGAACCGCGACCGCGAGGCGATGGGCATCACCCGCACCACGGTGATCAGCAACGCCCCTCCGGTGCTGGCGTTCACCACGGTCGCGCTGGGTGCCTTCCGCGGCCTGATCGCCAATGCCCTGTGGATCCGGGCCACGGAGATGCAGGAGGAGGGGAAATACTTCGAAGCCGTGCAGCTTGCGGACTGGATCACGAAGCTGCAGCCGCATTCCGACGCGCCCTGGATCTTCCAGGCGTGGAACATGGCGTACAATATTTCGGTTAAGTTCCCGGATCCGAATGACCGGTGGTTGTGGGTCCAGAGGGGCATCGAACTCCTCCGGGACGAAGGCCTGAAGTACAATCCGAACAAGGCCCTCATGTACCGCGAGCTGGCCTGGTTCTTTCAACACAAGATGGGCGCCAACCTTGATGATGCGCATCTCGTGTACAAGGGACAGTGGGCGGCCCGGATGAATAAGCTGATTCCGGGGGGACGTCCGGACTACCCGGCCCTTCTGGATCCGAAGTCCCCGGAGGAAAAGGCGGCGCTGAAGGAGTTGGTGGAGAAGTACAAGTTGGATCCCCGGATGATGCAGCGGGTGGATGCGACCTATGGTCCGCTGGACTGGCGGCTGCCGGAGACGCACGCCATCTACTGGGCGATGGTCGGAATCGACCATTCGCCGACCCAGGACAAGCTGCCCCTTCGGAGGGCGATCTATCAACCGATGCTCGCGTCCCTCCACCATGGACGGGTGGTGACCAACCGCCTCACCGGCACCTTCGACCTTCGTCCGAATCTGGACATGATCCCCAATGCGCTGAAGGCGTATGAGGACGCGATCGCCGCGGAGCCGGAGTCGAATCGGGACAACATCGCGCGGGCGAACCGGAACTTCCTGAAGGACGCGGTCTATTTTCTCTACGCCAACAATCGCGAGGCCGACGCCCGGCGTTGGTTCAACTACATTCGCGACAAGTTTGGAATCGGTCCCCAGTCGGGCATTGACCCCGATGCCACCATGGAATCGTTCGCCATCGGGAAGGTTGAGGAGGACGCCAACGAAACGTCCCGGGACCGGGTCACGCAGGCGTTGCAGGGACTGCTGAGCCGGTCGTACTACAATCTCGCGATCGGGGATGAGGATCTGGGCATCGGACTCGAGCGGATCGCCCAGAAGATCTACGACGTGTACCGGGCCAAGACCCTCCATCCGGCCTCCAAGGATCGCGTTGCGCTTCCGGCCCTCAGCGAGATCAAGCGGGAGGTTCTCCTCAGTCTGCTGCGACCGGATGCCGGGGTGAATCCGGAATTCCAGGCGCAACTCAGGGCCCGGTTGAACCTGCCGTCGGATTTTGGAATGCCGGCGACGAACGCGGCCCCGGTGGTGCCCGGCCCCGGGCCCGCCGGGACTCCGGCAACGCCGGAGGCGAAGCCCTGAGCGATGTCCACAGTCCGTTCCTCACCCGAGTCCGCCTACTTGGGGGCGTCGGGGGAGGCCTACCATTCCGGAAAACGTGCGGTGCCGGGTGCTGCCCTACCCTGGTTGATCCGGGTCAGGGCGGCCCTGTTTGAACCACACATCCGGCCCGAGCATGAGGTGATCGAGTTCGGATGTGGGTATGGATGGAACCTGGGCGGACTCCGGTGCCGGCGCCGGGTGGGGCATGACATTGCTCCGCAGTTGCGGCCCGAGGTGGAGGCCCTGGGTGTGGAGTTCGTCGCCTCGACCGGGTCCCTCGGGGATGGCTCATTCGATGTCGCGATTTCCCACCACTCGCTGGAGCATGTCCCGGAGCCCGGGCGGGTCCTGGCGGAGCTGCATCGGCTGCTCAAACCGGGGGGATGCCTTCTGCTGGCGGTTCCCTGGGAACGGGAGCGGCGATACCGGCGGTACGACCCCTCGGAGCCCAATCACCACCTGTATTCGTGGAATCCTCAGACCCTGGGAAACCTGGTGGCCGGCTCCGGATTTGAAGGAGTTCAGGTCGGGGCGCGCCGGTACGGCTATGATCGTCGTGCGGCCCTGGTTGCGGTGCGGTGGGGACTCGGGGAGGCGGGCTTTCGGGGGGTTCGATGGGCGCTGCAGCGGATGGTCCCACTTTGGGAGGTGGTTCTCGAGGCGCGGCGCGTGGCCCAGCAATAACGCCGAGGAGGGAAGGGACTATGGGAATTTGGGGAAACCGGGTGGACTCGCGAAATGGGGATTGGGATCCGCGCCGGGGGGTGGGACTGCAAACGGTCTGGAGACGGGCGTGGATCACGGCCCTGGCCGCGGCCAGTGCGGCGGGAATGTCCGGAGGGAGTGGGGCGGAGCCAACCGTGTCCCCGATGGAAATGCCCCGGGTTCCCGCCATGGAGGTCGATCGGGCGGTCGATACGTTTCAACTGAGACCGGGATTTCACGCGGAGGTCGTGGCGGCGGAGCCGCTGGTGACGAGTCCGGTCGCCGTGGCCGTGGATGAACGGGGACGGGCCTATGTCGTGGAGATGCGGGACTATTCAGAGCGGCGACCGGAACGCCTCGGACGAATCCGGCGGCTCGAGGACACGGATGGAGACGGACGCTACGATCACGCCACCGTATTTCTCGATGGATTGCCCTGGCCCACGGCCGTCGCCTGCTGGGACGGCGGGATATTCATCGGCGTCACCCCCGACATCGTCTTTGCCCGGGATACCGATGAGGACGGGGTTGCCGACCAGCGGGAGACGATCTTTACCGGGTTTGCAGCGGACTACGCTCCGTTTGCCACGAACCAGCTCAACGTCCAGGCGCTGCTCAATTCGTTTCAATGGGGACCGGATGTCCGGCTTCACGGAGCCACCAGTGTCAGCGGCGGCCGGGTCTCCCGGGTGGATTCCCCGTTCACGCGGGCGTGGCGGCAGCGCTGGGGTGCGGACGGTGATTCGACGAACCCGGTGGTCCATTTGAGGGGACGGGATTTTTACTTCGACCCGAGAACCCTCCGGCTGTCGGCCGAGACGGGAGGGGGCCAGCATGGGATGTCCTTCGACGACGCGGGCCGAAAGTTCGTGTGTTCGAATTCCGATCACCTGCAGCTCGTGGCCTTCGATGCCGAGCGGGTGTCCTCGGATCCGTTTGTCGAATTGCCGCAGCCCCGGGGAAGCATCGCGGCGGACGGCCCGGCGGCCGAAGTATTTCGGCGAAGTCCGGACGAACCCTGGCGGGTCCTGAGAACCCGATGGCGGGTCGCGGGTCTGGTGCCCGGTCCGGTGGAAGGCGGGGGCCGGGCCAGCGGATATTTTACCGGGGCCACCGGGACGACGATCTACCGTGGGGACGCCTACGGACCGGGATTCCTGGGGGATGCCTTCATTGGGGATGCCGGGGGAAACCTGGTTCACCGGAAGAAGATTCGGGCCACGGACGAAGGGTGGCTGCTGGTGGGTGAGCGGGCGGCGGACGAGCAGCGCTCGGAATTCCTCGCCAGCACCGACACGTGGTTTCGTCCGGTGCAGTTCTTCAACGGTCCGGACGGATGCCTCTGGGTCCTCGACATGTATCGCGAGACCATTGAGCACCCGTGGTCCCTTCCGGAGTCCTTGAAGGCGAAGCTGGATCTGGACAGTGGACGCGACCGCGGCCGGATCTGGCGGCTGGCTCCGGACGGCTTTCGCGTGGATCCGACGCGATGGGTGGTCCCGGCGACCCATCTGGAGGCTTTGGTAACGCTCCTCGGACACGGAAACGCGTGGCACCGGGAAACGGCGGCCCGGTTGATCCTGGCCTCCGGTGATTCCCGGGCGGTCCCTTTGCTTCGGTCGTTCGTCGAGCGGTCTCCGTCGGGATCGGGTCGGATACAGGCGCTGTCCCTCCTCTCTGCGGTTGGGGCGCTGGACGTCTCGGTGCTCGACGCCGGACTGCGGGATCCGGATCCGGCGGTGCGGACGCTCGCCGTGCGTCTGGCGTCCGGAATGGATTCCACGCGTCTCCGGAAGACCCTGGCCACCCTGGCCGGCGACGTCAGTCCGTGGGTCCGCCTGGAACTGGCGTTCTCCGTCTCAGGCTGGCCGGAGACCGAGCGGGCGGAGGTGGTGCGGGCGCTTTTGGCGAGGGGGCCGAAACTGGTCCAAGAAGCGGCGCTGCATTCCGTGGGCGGCGCTGTGGGCCTGGTGTACTCGCGGAGAAGGGATCCGCCGGTATTGGACTCCGTGACCCTTGAGGCCTTGGTACGACTGATCGGACGACGCAATGATCCGGCAACCGTGGGCGCGGTGATCCAGTCCTTCGAGAAGGGAAGGGCAACGGCGACGGATTTCAGGGAGCTTGCGGCGCTGGCTGAAGGCTTGAAGGCGGCTGGGACATCCCTGAGCGCCGCGGATCCGACGGGGCATCTGGCGCCACTGCTGAAGCAGGTCCGGGAGCAGGCGATGAAGGGGACGGGGCCGGTGCAGGCGGGTGCGGTGTCGTGTCTCGTGTACCTTCCCTGGACGGAGGCGCGGGGCCCCCTGGAAGCGCTGCTGGAGTCCGGGCCTGGTGGGGACGGACCGGCCCTCGCCGTGGGAGCCCTCGCACCGATTCGCGAACCGGGCGCGACCGAACTCCTCCTGAAGGCCCTGCCGACCCTGACCCGGGAGGTCCGGCGGCAGGCCATCGCGGTTCTGTTGCGGAGACCGGAGTCGACACGCCTGCTGCTGGACGCCCTGGCCGCGGGAACGGTCGGTACCGGGGAGCTTTCGGTCGATCAGGTGAACCAGCTTCGCCGGCATTCCGAAGCGTCGATCCGGGACCGCAGCCGGGAATTGTTTGGAGAACCCCCGGCAAGCCGGGTCGACGTCGTGAACCAGTTTCTTCCCGCACTGGAAAAGCCGGGGGCTCCCGATCACGGCGCGGTGTTGTTTCAGGAACGATGCGCCACGTGCCATGCCTTCCGCGGTGTGGGCGTGGCCCTGGGACCCGACCTGGCGTCGGTGGTCTCCAACGGACGGGAGAAGCTGTTGGTTTCCGTGTTGGATCCCAACCGGGAAGTCGCGCCCAACTTTTCCGCCTGGATGGCGACAACCCGCGACGGTTCCGAGATCAGCGGCATCCTGGTGAGGGATTCGGAATCCGCCGTGACGTTGAGGCAGGCTGGGGGGAACGAGGTCACCGTGTCGCGGAAGGAACTCGTGAAACTGGTTCCGGAGGGACGGTCCCTGATGCCCGAGGGATTGGAGTCGGGACTGACCCCTTCCGATGTCGCAGACCTTTTGGCGTGGCTGACGGCGGGTCGATGAGGTCGAATTTGGGAGTGCGGCAGGGGAGCTGCCGCTCTGGATTAGCGCCCGAACCGTGGAACCGGCACGGATTGTTGTTCTGCGCTTCGTCTGCGAGAGAGCTGGAGCTCTGCTCCAGCACTCCAAAGATCACGCGTCGTGCTGCGGAAACGGGAGGTTGAGGACCCGGACCCTCGATTCGCGGCCGCCGCTGAGGAGCGTCAGCTCCGTCCCCGGGGCGTTGGATTCCTTCCGGACGTATCCGAGTGCAAACCGACCTTTGAGGAAGGCCGAATCACGTGCGCTGGTGATGATGCCGGCCTCCCGCCCGTTCCGCATCAGCTTGTCTCCCTTGACGGGAAGCGGGCCGCCCTCGTCCGGCAGTTGCAGTCCTCGGAGCGACTTGGTGACCTGGCCGTAGGTTCGGATGCGGGCGATGGTCTCCTGGCCCGTGTAGCAGCCCTTGCTGTAACTGATCGCGTCGCGGTCCAGCCCGGCTTCCGGTGGCAGGTTGGTTTCGTCCATGTCCACGGGAAACCGGGGTATCCCAGCCTCGAAGCGTGCGAGGTCGAGGGCGTCGAATCCCGCGAGGCGTCCGCCACAATCGCGCGCGGCGGCGCTGAGGTGGTCGAGCACGGCCTCCTGGGAATCCACGGGAACGTAGAGATCGTACCCGGGCAACCCCGCCCGGGAACGGCGGACCAAATACAACTCGCCCAGCGTCTCGCTTCCGGCGGTCGTGATCTGAAGCGCCGTTTCCGGCAGCGAATCGAAGAGTTCGAGTCGGGACACCGTGTCGGCCGCCCGCGGCCCCTGGAGGGTGAGCAAGCCGTAATACGGCGCCACATCCACAACCTGGACGTCCTCCGCGACGATGTGGTGTTCGAGGCGTTCGATCAGGGAGGCGGTAAGGCCCGGCTCGAAGTCGAGCAGCAGTTCGTCGGGAAGGGCGTGGATGACCACGTCGGCCACAAGGCGGCCCTTTGGACTGCAGAAGGCGGCGGCGCATCCGTGTCCCGTGGCGAGTGCCTTAACTTCGTTGGTCACTTGTCCGTTGAGCAGGCGGACCCGGTCGGCGCCGGTCAGGCAGAGGCGTCCGCGAAATCCGAGATCCACAACCGCGACCGCGGAGCGCAACGCGGCATGTTCGGCGAGGGGATTCCCATAGTCGGAGACCACCTCCATGTCCGCGAGGACGCCAAAGCGGCCGCCCAGCGCCTCGTGAACCTCGTGCATCCGGAGCGGTGTCATGTGGTGATCAGCGTAGCCTCAATCGCGTCAGGCGTCATGTCCTCCGGACTTCGGGGGGTTCAGGTGCGACTTTCGGCTTTGCTCCGGGGCGGCGCGTCTTACGGTCGCGCGCATGGACAAGGAGGCGGTGGCCGCGGTGCTGCTCGAGATCGGAACATTGCTGGAATTGAAGGGGGAGAATCCGTTCAAGACCCGGGCCTACCAGAACGGGGCGAGGGTGCTGGAGGGGTTGTCGGAGCCACTCGAAACCATCGTTGCCGAGGGTCGGCTCGAAGGCATGGCCGGCATTGGCGAGGCTCTGCGCGAGAAGATCACGACCCTCGTCACCACCGGACGCCTCCCCTACTACGAGGAACTCAAGGCGTCCATTCCTCCCGGACTGGTGGAGATGCTCGGCCTTCAGGGCGTGGGACCCAAGAAGGTGAAGAAGCTGCACGACGAACTGGGGGTGGATTCCATTGAGTCGCTAGAAGCGGCCTGCCAGGCCGGCAAGGTGGCCGCCTTGGACGGGTTCGGCGAGAAGTCGCAGTCGAAGATTCTTGAAGCCATCGCCTTTCGCCGACAGTTCGCGTCGCGGCATCGGTTGGTGGACGCCCTGAACGAGGCGGAGCCAATCCTGGAGGCCCTGCGGGGACATCCGGACGTCACCCGTTGCTCCACGGCGGGGAGTCTGCGGCGATGGAAGGAGGTCATCGGCGACATCGACTTTGTGGTGTCCTCCCGCAACCCGGCTGCGGTCATCGCGTTTTTTGTGGCGCAGCCCCGGATTGCGTCCGTACTGGCACAGGGCGAGACCAAGGCGAGCGTCCTGCTCGAGTCCGGAATCCAGGCGGACCTGCGCGTGGTCAGCGACCGCGAATACCCGTTCGCCCTCGCCTACTTCACGGGATCCAAGGAACACAACATCGCCATGCGCCAGCGGGCGATTGCGGAGGGACTCCGGCTCAACGAGTACGGATTATTCCGGAGCCACGAGGAGACGCGCGATCCGGCGTTGCGCGAGGAGTGTCCGGACGAGGAGGCCATCTATCGGCGGCTGGGCATGGGCTACGTGGAGCCGGAGCTGCGGGAGGATCACGGCGAAATGGCCGCCGCGGCTGCGGATTCGATGCCACGGCTGGTGCAATGGACCGATCTCAAGGGGTCACTGCACAACCACTCGAACTGGTCCGACGGGCGGAACTCCCTCGAGGAAATCGCGGAGCACATGCAGGAACTGGGGCTGTCGTATTGGGCGATCACCGACCATTCCCGGGCCAGCTTCCAGGCCAACGGACTCGACCCGAAACGGCTCCGGGAACAAATCCGGGCGGTGGGGCAGGTCAACCGGCAGGTCGCCGACGAGGGCATGGACTTTCGCCTGCTCACGGGCACCGAAGTGGACGTACTCAAGGAGTCGCTCGATTTCCCGGACGACCTGCTCGCCGAACTCGATGTGGTGGTGGCGAGTCTCCATGTGCCGGGAAGCAGTGAGGCGGAGAACACCCGGCGTCTGGTGATGGCCGCATCGAATCCGCAGGTGCACATGCTCGGACATCCGAGCGGCCGGCTGCTGCTCGAGCGCGACGCCTACAAGGTGAACCTGGATGCGGTGATCGACGCCTGTGCGGCGCACGGGACCTGGATCGAACTCAACGCGTCCCCCTACCGGTTCGACCTGGACTGGCGCCTATGGCAGCGGGCGACGGCGAAGGGTGTGAAATGCGTGATCAACTGTGACGCCCACCGACTGGAGCACGCCGGATTCCTTCGGCTCGGAGCCGGCATTGCCCGCAAGGGCTGGCTCACCAAGCGCGATGTCGTCAACACGCTGCCCCTCGAGACCCTGCGCCGCGAGTTGGCCCGGAAACGGGGCAAATAGGGGTGCGGGGCCGGGCTACTTCCCGGCGTCCGCATCGTCGAGGACCTTCCATCCGCGACGATTGAGGTCCCAGTACACCAGGGCCCCCGCGGCGGCGGCGAAGACTAGGAACACGACGCCTTGTCCGGACTGTCCGAAGATGATCTTCCCGACCCCGAACAGGGTCAGATAGATCATCACGCAGCCCGCGAACCAATCGAGGAGGTTGTTGAATCCATCCCGCTTGGGCCGGACATCGCGGGCGGCCTGCGCCACCGGGCCCCACAAGGTCGGGCTCGGTTGGACTCGGCGGTAGAACCGGTCGAGGGTCTCGGGGGATTCCGGAGGTGTCAGGAAGGTCACCAGCAGCCATACCACGTTGGAGCACAGCACGGTCACCAGAACGGTCCAGGCGAACTGCGTGGGATCCTCCGACTTCCACTTCAGTCCGAACTGGAGGATCAGCGAGACCACGAAGGACGTGGCCATGGCGGAGACCTCGCTCCAGGCGTTGATGCGCCACCAGAACCAGCGGAGGATGAAGACGCTTCCGGTGCCCGCTCCGATGGCCATGAGGAACTTCCAGGCTCCCGCAATGGAGTCCTGATAGTAGGTGACCACCGACGAGGCCACCATCAGCAGCAGCGTGGCCACCTGGGCGGCGGCGACGTAGTGCTTGTCGGTCCGATCCTTGGCGATAAAGCGCCCGTAGAAGTCGTTTACCAGGTAGGAAGCGCCCCAGTTGAGCTGCGTGGCCACCGTGGACATGTAGGCGGCGGCAAAGGCGGCGATCATCAGGCCGGCGAGGGCCGGCGGGAACACAGCGGGATCGACGATGGTGCGGACGAATCCGGACTCCTTGTCCGCAAGGTTCGGGTACAGCACCAGGGACGCGAGCGCGGTCAGGATCCAGGGCCACGGGCGGATCGCGTAGTGGGCGATGCTGAACCAGAGGGTGGCGAGCAGGGAGTTCTTCTCATCCTTCGCCGAGAAGATGCGCTGGGCGATGTAGCCGCCGCCGCCGGGTTCCGCGCCGGGATACCAGGTCGCCCACCAGGTGACGAAGAGGTAGGTGCAGAAGGCGATCATGGGCATCCAGGCCGATCCGATGTCCGGGGTGAAGGACAGGATGGACCCGCTGCCGCCGGTGGCGTTCTTGGCGGCGTCGAGGGCCAGGAGCTTCGTCTTGAGCGCCCCCATGCCACCGACGGCGCGGACCGCGAACCACGCGAGGACGATCACCATGCCCATCTTGAGCACGAACTGGAACAGGTCGGTGACCAGCACACCCCACAGTCCGGACAGCGTGGAGATGAGGGCCGTCACCAGCATGATGAGGAAGACCACCACCAGCGCCGCCACCTTCGGATCGGTGATGCCGAGAAACTGCAGGTTCAGATCCGGAAAGATCATCATCAGGATCTTCACCATCGCGAGGTTCACCCAGCCCATGATGATGCAGTTGATCGGGAGACCGAGGTAGAGGGCGCGGAAGCCGCGGAGGAAGGCCGCGGGCGGACCGCTGTAGCGGAGTTCGGCAAACTCGACGTCGGTGACCACTCCGGCGCGGCGCCAGAGCCGGGCGAAGAAGAACACCGTGAGCATCGCGCTCAGGAGCATGTTCCACCACAGCCAGTTTCCGGCGATGCCATAGCTGGCGACGAGTCCGGTCACCGCGAGCGGCGTGTCGGCGGCAAAGGTGGTCGCCACCATGCTGGTCCCGGCCAGCCACCAGGAGACGTTGCGTCCGCCGACGAAGAATTCATCCGTCGAACCGGTGGCCCGCTTGCGGTACCAAAGTCCGATTCCGAGGTTGATGGCGAAGTAGCCCGCGATGACGAGCCAGTCCAGGAGGGTGAGGTGCATGACGTGGGAGGAGGGGAGACGCTCTCGGTCGCGCGGAGGCTGCCACAGGCCGTTTCCCAGTTCACGGAGATAAAGCCATGTCAGGACGGCTCCGAGTGGACCGGGTTGACTCGGAATCATGGTTTCCGGGGTAAGGCTCAGGCACTCGCTCCAACCCGGGTGGGTTTGGGTGGGCATGGGTGGGTTTGGACCCGGGTCGGAGATCGTGTGGGTGCTGAGGAGTCTGAATCCAAAGGAAAGGAATGGTTCCCGTGCTTGACGGAAGGGTTCGCCTTACGTAACGGACGGCCAGCGCGGGGCGCTTGCCATGGCGATCCATCCTACAGTTGTCATGAACCGCAGTCTGGCTCTTGCCGGCCTTCTCGCTGCCACGGTCTCCGTGAATCTTCCCAGGGCACATGCGTTTTCACTGCTGGGACCCTTCGAGACGTGGATGTCGTCGCGACTCGACTACGAAACTCTGGCTGGCGGGGGTCCGGTCAGGGCGGAAGATGCCTACCGGTGGAACCTGCCGGTGCTGACGTATGGCTTCGATCCCGACTTTGTTGCGACGTTTGGTGAGGCTGGTGTGAAGGCGGTTGAGGCGGCGATCGACCCGTTGCGAGGCCTCCCGGATCTCGGCGGTGCGGATTTCCGGCTGCTGGATGAGTTCCCTACCCAGCCATACCGGGTGAACTTCTCGGCGCAACAGGGGCGCCTGGTGGATCTCCGGTCGGTGGCTCTCGGGGCACTGGTGCAGCATTTGGGGCTGGCGAGTTCCGAACGCTATGTATGGTGTCTGCGCTCCCAAGTCGAGGTGGGTGGGATCACCTATTTCAATGTGTTCTCAAGAAATTATGCCCCGTTGACGGGTACGCCCAGCGCCTCGGTCAATGGCATTTCCTACACCTACCGCATCAGTTCTCCAGGAGCGCCTGAACCATCGGATGCCGTGGAAGTCGCCGAATCCTTTCCGGCTCGAAGCACTGCCGCTGGTTTCAACGATTTTCCCGGCGATCTGACGCCGGAGATGCCGGGTTCCTTTCTGACCGGCTTGAGCCGCGACGACGTTGCCGGCCTGGCTTGGATCTGGGCGACGAATCGAATCGCCTGGGAGGAACTCCCCTCGGACTGCGAGGCGGTGCCAGGGTCACCACCCCTGGTCCGAGGCGCACGACGTCCCGGTGTGGGTCGGATTGAGTGGAGGCGCCAGGAGCCGGCGACGAGTGGGGCGGGTTGGAATCCTGTGGTCGTTACATTCACCGACCGCTACCTCAATCCGGAGCCGGCGACACAGGCTGTGGTGCGGACGGTGGTGTCACCGGATATCGTGTTCCGGGTGGCGAAGAGCCGGTATCGTCCACTGTACCTGCTTCCGTCGTCCGGTGGTGTCAGCGAGCCATTGGTAAGCGAGACCGACACCTCCCGCTGGATCAACCGTGCGGTTGAGAACGACGGTATTCAGCCGGCATTGGGTCCTGGCCAGATCACTCCCGGGGCCACGATCACCTTCAACGCGTCACCCGCACTGACCTGGCAGCCATTGGTGGCGCAGGGCCCGCCCCCTGGACCGCAATGGAATCGCCTTCCGCGTCTGGGGATATTTGATGGAGGTCCCGTGCCGCCGACCCCGCTGCCGACGGCCGCCCCCGAGGCGGAGTGCCTCGTGGTGTTGGCCGCCTATCGGAAGGGACGGTACGAACCAGCCGGCACCTGGGTTGCCGAGGCCCGCCCCGGCGAAACGGTCCGGATCGAGTACTCCACCGACCTGGTCCATTGGGCCACCGGGGCGGAGGTGCCGGCGGAGGCTGGGAGCCATGTCGTCACCGACCTGCTGGCAGACAGGTCCGCCGCCCGTTTCTACCGCGTTCGTCAGCCCTGAGTGTGGTTCCAATCCTGGATGCGTTTCGTCGTGATCGTCCGGACAGTCCTAGGACGGGGGCGAGTCTTCGGGACTCCGAACCGAAAGATGGGCGATGAGGGAACGGGCCTGATCCAGAAGAAGGGACAACTCGTGAACCCGGGCGAGGCGCTTTGGGCGGGAGAGCACCACACAATCACCGGCCCCGTCGAGGCGCCAGGCCCGGTGGTGCCGGGACCAGGACACGAGTTCGTTCGCATGGGGTCCGTTCGGATGGATCGCGAGATCCCCGAACAGGCTCCTTCGCTTTCCCACGGAGAACCGCGCGGTCGAGTGTCCGGGAATCCACAGGGCCACGATGGTTTCGACGGGTATGGGATCGGACACGTAAGGTTCTGAGGACAGCGAATCTCCCTCCTCCGAAGGGCGGGGCCGGATCAGGTAGCGCTCCTGGCGGTCACCGACAACCACGGTCACGCCTTCGATGGAACCGCCCAGCGTGTCGAGGATCTCCTCATGGTCCGGCACGGGAATGGTGGGGACATGTCCGGAGTAGAGGGAGCGCAACCCGAGGGTCCGACCGACCCGGACCCAGTTCTCATCGCGCGGACGGTGTCGGATGAGGAAGAGCAGCAACCCGAAGAGAAGCGTTCCGATGAGAAACCCGACCCCCGCTCCGCGCTCCGCTCCGATCCGGTGCCCCAGAGCCAGTCCCCCGCCTGCCAGAAGCAGAGCCAGCAGGAAGGACTTGGCGGCCCGAGGAGAGTAGTCAAGGTCCTTCATGGGTGCCCGAGGGTGCGGAAATCATACGAAGCCTACGGTATGGGACAATCGAGTTGTCGGTGGGCTCCAGGCGGAGGGATTGGCGAGGGACGGCGACCGAGCCCGGGGGTCGCCTGCATCCGTCCCGGGAGGGACGGCGTGTCGCCGTCCCTGATCAGGTCCGGGGTTGGGCGTGTGGGTGGGAAGGCGGGTGGGATCTCGAACGAAGGGCGTGACCTGAATGGGGACCGCAACATGCGGGTCCCTCCCGTGGGGAACGATGGGAGGTCGGAACGCTCAGGACGGAACCAGCAGGGTCAGTTCCGGAAAGTAACTGCGAAGGTATCCGCGATCGAGCGCTGCCAGGCGATCCGCCTGAACCCGGGCGTGGGCTGCGATCAGAAAATCAGGGATCAGGTGCTGACGCTTTCCGCGCTCCCGGCGGTATCGGAGGAACAGCTGCCCGGCCAGGAAGGCGGCCGCAGGGGATATGGCATCGTAGTGGATGTGGAGGCGCTCCAGATCGTTGCGGGCGGACTCCGCGGTGGGATAGGCAATGGAATACTCGGCAAACGCCACCGGAGAGATCACCAACTCCCCCTCACCGCCTGCCCGTTGCAGGGTGTCCTGCCACTCCTGCCACCCGGCCTCCTTGCGGTAGAGAAGAATCAGGACGGAGCTGTCCAACGCAGTGCGCACAACGAGGTGGCTTACGGATGCTTGCCGGGGAGATCCACGGGGCCGCGAAGGTCCTCCAGGATTTCAAGCGTGCTGAGTCCTTTCCATGGGTCTGTCGTCTCCCGGCCAAACGCCTCCCAAGCCTCCGGGGGCACCGTCTTGGTCGCCTTGAGGAAGGGAGCCGTCTCGTCGAACTCCAGTTGGTCACCGGGCTTTAATCGCAGTCGGCTCCGAATGGAAATGGGAATGGTGATCTGACCTTTGCTGGTGAGGGTCGCCTTCACTGGGTGCAACGTGAATCTCAGAAGTAAGGCGATCAAGTAAGGAGTTGAAGGGCGATCTCCCCGCATGTCTTCCTCGACCTCCGTGTCAGGGAGCTCGGATAGGTGTCGCCGTTCTGGTTCAAACGGCCGGTGATTGCATTCGGGCGAGAAGGTTGCGGGTGATTTGCTGGACGCGGGGATCGGGTCCCTGGGGGGCGGTGTACACCTTCGGACGCAGGTAACCCGGGGGCTCGGAAAGACCGTCGCCCCACCAGATGGTCGCAGCGTTGAAGACGATGTTCCCGCGGGGCCCTGGATACACGGTGGCGGTAAAGGTTCCCCCGTTGGGTTTCCCCGGGGCGTCCTGTGTGGGTCCACTGGCGACGACCTCAAGACCGGGAATGGGAGCCGGATCCCCGTGCCATTCCCAGCCGACGATGCCCGGGATGGAATCCCCGCGACGCATACCGGTGCCCGCAAACAGCCAATGGTCCGGGAGCACACAGGTCCAGTCGGCACCGCCGGTGACCGGACCCGTACTTTGGGCGCCGACCAATTCGTTGGCGTACGGACGTTCATGGGGCAAGGACTGCATGGACACGAAGTCCCGGGTGCCGCCGGGCGGGCCGAAGACCCCGACGCGTTCGAAGAGGCGATCCGGATGTCCGGTGCCGTCCGGAGAGAGGGCGATGCGGCCGCAGCAGGTGTTGCCGGAGAGGAAGGCGACGCTGACGCCGCTGCGGATCGCGGCCTCCACGTTGCGGTACATCTCGATTGTCCAGTATTCGTCGTGTCCGACGGACAGGAATCCCCGGGCGCGGCGGAGTCCGGCGGGGTCGCGATGGGTATCCTGGTTGGACGTGTAGGTGACGTCGTAGCCGTTTTGCTCCAGCCAGAATGCCGTCGGGAATTCCCACAGGAGAAATTCCCCGGACCCCTGGGACAGGGGCGCATCGAAGATCTGGCAGTAGCGTCCGTAGGGACGGTTGAATCCCACCTGAACGCCGCCGCCCCAGTACCACTCGTTCTTCCCGTCGTCGTAGAGCGCGAAATGGTCCGGCCATCGGTTGTAGGCCTGCCAGGTGTGGTCGCTGCACTGGAAGAGGAAGTCGGCGCGCCGATCATCGCGCACGATGAAGACCACATAGCTTTGGATGCCCCCGTTCAGTTCGGTGAGCTTGCCCAGGTACACGCCACTCACCCAGTCGCGGGGAATGCGAAAGGTGGTGGAGGGAGCCCAGACGGCGTCGCGTCGGCGTTTGGGTCCGATGGGTGGATCGGGCTGAATTTTTCCCGGAAAGGGCCCCAGCTGAAGCATCCGTCGTCCGCCCGCACCGCCGTAGTACCCGAGTCGGAAAATCTCGACGGTGAACTCGCTGGCGGGGTGGGTGCTGACGAACAGGGTGAGTTCCTCACCCGGGCGGACGGACGTCTTGGAGCAGAAGCCCTCGATCCACGGGCAGCGCCATCGCGTTGCCGGGTCCACCTGCGTGCGGGTCAGCATCCAGTCCCGGGTTCCGGGATGGGCGTTTTCCGCGATGATCGGGTTCGTGGATGTCCTGGAGGAATTGGCGGTCGCGCATCCGGCCAGGGCGGCGGTGCCCGTGGCGGCGGCGAGGCCTTTCAGGAAACTGCGACGGTCCGGGGCGGGATCGGGAGGCATGAGCGGAGACCGTGGACCGGGGCTTTCCGTGGGTCACGCGGAAGTTGGTGGTGAACGGGGGGGAACAGGCTGAAGCCTGCACTACGAACAGTGGGGGGTGAACAGGCTGAAGCCTGGACTACGAACGGGCGGTTTGTAGTGCAGCCTTCAGGCTGTTCTGGGGGCTCTGGAGGATGATCAGGCGCGACGGGCTGGGGCTCGACGCGGGCCAGGCGGAATTGGGGGTTGGGCGGGGACAGGCTAAAGCCTGCACTACGAACAGTGGGGGGTGAACAGGCTGAAGCCTGGACTACGAACGGGCGGCTTGTAGTGCAGCCTTCAGGCTGTCCCGGAGGATTCCCGGACCCGAAACTCAATCGTACCCGGGGTGACGCCGTTGGTGCTGCCGCGGCGGTATCCCAGCAAGTCCACGGTCACCTGTGCGTACCCGAGGCTGCGCAGCCGTTCCGCGACGGTGCGTGCCAACTCGGGGGAGGTGAGGCGGGGCAGCTCTTCGGAGCCCACTTCGATGCGGGCCAGTCCGCCCTGTTTCAATTCATGGTGGCGCACCCGCACGTCATGAAATCCGAGGTCGCGCAGCGTGTATTCCGCCTCCTCGACCATGCGAAGTTTCTCCGGTGTGACGGCCTCCCCGGTGGGAATGCGGGAACTGAGGCAGGCGAGCTGGGGCTTGTCGGCGGTGGGAAGTCCGAGGCGTCCGCTGAGGGCCCGGATGTCGGCCTTGGAGAGGCCCGCCTCCTTCAACGGGGCGCGGACCTGGTATTCCGTGGCGGCCTGGGCGCCCGGGCGATGGTCGCCGGCGTCACTGGCGTTCTCGCCATAGGCAATGACGGCGAACCGGCCTTCCCGGGCGAGCGGGGTCAGCTCGGTGAAGAGGGCGTGCTTGCAGAAGTAGCAGCGATTGGTCGGATTGGAGAGGTAGGAGGGATCGCCGAATTCACCGGTGCGGATCACGCGCACGGGAATGCCAAATTGCTCCGCCACCTGCAGGGCTTCGGCCAGCTCCCGCCGGGGAAGGCTCGGGGAATCCGCAATGGCGGCCAGGGATCGGTCGCCCAGGACGTCATGGGCGACCCGGGCGAGGAACACGGAATCCACGCCGCCGGAGTAGGCCACCAGACAGGAACCGTAGCCCCGGATGATATCCTGCAGGCGGGCGTAGGAGTCCTCGAGCGTCACGTCGGCAGCATGGGGCAACGCGGAGGCAAGTCCAGCGGCGGACCTGACGCCGCTTTGGATTCGCGCCGCGGCCTTCGGAACCCGCGCAATGCCACCCCATCCGTCGCCCCGAGAAGGTGGGAGCTCCGCACCCGCACTCCAGGACGCTCCGCGGATTTCAGCTCAGGCTGCACCCGCGGGGGTGGAACCCGGGTCTGCCGGTGCGGCCGGTTCCGGTGAGGGAGCGGCCGCGGGCACAGAAGCCCAAAGGGAGGGGTCCGCCGTGGCAATGGCGTCGATGCGCAGCCGCCGCCGGCTTCCGCCCTCGCCGTACTCCACCTCGGTGCCCACGGGCTTGTTCATCAACTTTTGGGCGAGCGGGGAGAGGTAACTGACGATGCCGCGGTCCGGATCGCCATCCCACGCGCCGAGGAGGTGGAACGTCTCGGCCTTCCCGGTATCGAGATCGGTGGCGACCACCTGCGTGCCAATGCTGACCACGTCCGTCTTCGGATTGGCGAAGTCGGTGCCGCGCGCCCGGGAGAGCTGGGCCTCGAGTTCGTGCTTCCGGCGGTTGAGCACCTTCTGCTGTTCCTTGGCAAACTTGTACTCGGCGTTCTCCCGGAGGTCGCCATAGCTGCGGGCCAGGGCGATGTCCTTGACGTTGGCGGGAATGGCCTTGGTGACCAGTTCCTCGTATTCCCGCTTGCGGCGTTCGAGGCTCGGCCAGCTGACGAGGAAGGTCTTGTCGTCCTTGGTGTGTTCGCCGGTGATCATCTCCTGGATCGCCGGATACATCTTCACGATGCGGGCGAGCAGGGACCGCTTGTCCATGTCGTCGAAGCTCGGACTGAGCTGAAGCGTGCGGGTGAGGTCGCGGATGATCTCGATGTCCGCGGACTCGATGAGGTCGGGCAGCAGCTGCTGGTCCTCGAGCACGTAATCGCGGAGCCGGTTGGTCTTCTTCTCCAGGAACTGATCGCGCTCGATGGCTGACAGCATGGAGCGGAATACCTCCGGGTTGAGGAGGTCGGCAAAGTAATCGGAGCGCTCCTTGCCGAACCACAGGAGCAATTCGCTGCTGGCGCCATGCTGGCTGATCAGGCGCGCCAGGGTGTCCTTGAGCAGCGGGCCCTTGCCCTCCTGCATGAGGATGCGCGCGGCCTCGCCCGCGAGTTTGGCCGGGACGTCATTGATGAGGAGAACGATCTGCGGCGCCCAGTCGGGCACGGCATCCCGGAAGGATTCGAGGGTGCGGCGGTGCTTCGAAGCCGGGAGTTCGTCAAAGAGGTCCCGGATCCGGATCCGCTGGGACCAGACATCGCGGGCACCGATTTCGCCCTCGGGCGCCGGACGACTTCCGGAGACCCGGAGGTCGTCCCGGACAAAAATGCCCTCCAGCGACTCGGATTGCCGGGTGTTGAGGTGGCTCTGGATCTCGCTGTTGAGCTGGGCCAGAACCTCGTCGATCAGCGTGGCATCCTGGATGTCCGCCAGGCTCTTGAGGATCTCATGGGCGACGACGACGCGCGCCTTCAGGCCGCGGGCAGCGCGAAACTCGGCCCGGAGACGTTCGGCCAGCGGCAACTCCTCGGCCTGGTAGATGACGGGATCGGACTTCTTCAGGGGAACCTGAAAGTGGCCGTCCTTTTTGAGTTCCGAGCGGGCGGCCTCCCACCATTTCTTCCAG
>JAEUHD010000088.1 GCA_016793645.1 Verrucomicrobiales bacterium | reverse complement strand
CGCCGTGAAAACGCTGTTGAATCTCAATGCCATTCTGGCCGAGGAGGGCACGGTTTCCATTCCCGTGGTCTCGCCTCCGGCCCCCTGAATCTCCGACACCATGAACTCCTGGACCATCTCGCGCCGGATCAGCGTGGGCTTCGCCTCGCTCCTGGTCATCACCCTGCTGCTCGGCGTGTTTGCCCTGTGGCGACTGCACAGCCTGAGGGAGGACCTTACCGAGATGGCTGGCAATTCACTGCCCTCCATCATGCTTCTTGGGGAATCGGGCGCGCTGTCGAGGGACAACATGATCCTTGCCCAGCGGTATCTCCACTCGGACACCAAGGAGCAGCGGGACGCCATTGAGCAGGCCATCGCGACCAACCGGGCGCGGATCGACCAGATCTATGTGAACTACGAGCCCTTGATTTCCGATAGCGAGGATCGGCGGTTGTTTGAGGAGGCGAAGCGGACGCGGACTGAATTTGCCTCCGCGCGGAACCGCCTGTTGGAGCTGGCGCGACTGGGGCGTGCCGAAGAGGCAAAGCGCTGGCTCATGGACGCTGTGCTTCCCGCCTACGAGGCGTCCATAGTGGCGGTCCGAAACAACGTAGACTACAACTCCAAGGCGGGTGCCACTGCAGGGGCGGATGGGCGGCGGGATGCGGAGTCGGGGGTTCGCATCATCCTGGTGGTCATCGTGCTCGCCGTCGGCGTGAACGCCGGCATGGCGGCATGGGTGGTCCGCTCGACCAACCGCGTCCTGCGGGGACTGGCGGGGGATCTGGACCAGGGCGCCGTCCAGACGGCCGCGGCGGCGCGACAGGTGGCGGCGGCGAGCCAGTCGTTGTCGTCCGGAGCGAGCGAGCAGGCCGCTTCGGTCGAGGAAACCAGCGCGTCCCTGGAGGAGATGTCCACCATGATCCGGTCCACCGCCGAGAACGCACAGAAGGCGAAGGTCCTGGCGGGTGAAGCCCGCACGGTGGCGGAGACGGGATCCAGGACGATGGGCGAGATGAACGACGCGATGGCGGCGATCAACGCGTCGGCGGCCGAGGTGGCCAAGATCGTGAAGAACATCGATGAGATCGCCTTCCAGACCAACATCCTCGCCCTCAATGCGGCCGTGGAGGCGGCCCGGGCCGGGGAGGCGGGTGCGGGATTCGCCGTGGTCGCCGATGAGGTGCGTTCGCTGGCCCAGCGGAGCGCGGCCGCCGCGAAGGAGACGGCGGACAAGATCGAGGCGGCCATCGCCAGCAGCCGGCAGGGATCCCGCAGTTGCGCGAGGGTTGGGGAATCCCTCACGCAGATCGCGGACAAGGTTTCCGCAACAGACGCCCTCGTGGCGGACATCGCCACCGCGGCCCGGGAGCAGGCTCAGGGAATCGGACAGATCAACATTGCGATCAACCAGATGGATGGCGTCACCCAAAGCAACTCCGCCAACGCCGAGGAGGGCGCCAGTGCCGCGGAGGAGTTGGATGCCCAGGCGGAATCGCTCAAGGACATGGTCGGGCAGTTGCGCCGGTTGGTGGGTGGGACGGAACTGGTCCGATCCGATCCGGTGCCGGTGACGCCGCGCTATTCCGTGTCGAGCAGTCCCACCTCCACGGCATCCCGCAGTCGTCCCCGGGGGAGCCAGCCCCTGCCGGAGTCCGGTACTCCGCGGCGGGGCATTCCGATGCCCGGGGATCCCGTGAAGCGCGAGGGGGGTGACGACGATCATTTCCGGAACTTCTGAAAGACCCGGGAAACCGCGGGCCCGTCCCCATGCACCCCCTGTTGAGCGTGCCGATGTCCGCGTCCGCGTATCGCACGCTGGCGGCACTGGTGTATGAGCACAGCCGCATCCGGCTGGGTCCCGACAAGCAATCCCTCGTCGCCAACCGGCTCCGCAGCCGGCTCCGCGCGCTGGGGCTCGACTCGTTTGACGCGTATTGCGAGCGCTGCCAGTCGTCCGTGGGTGAGGATGAAATTGAGCAGCTCGTGGACCTGATCAGCACGAATCACACCCGGTTTTTCCGCGAGCCGGAGCACTTCACCCACCTGACCCACCGCATCCTGCCGGAATGGATTCCCCGGCTGGAGGCGGACGGCACCCCGTTCCGCGTCTGGTCCGCGGCCACGGCGTCCGGCGAGGAGGCCTACACCCTGGCGGTGGTGGTGTCGGAATTCCTCCGATTGCGGGTCATGGCGGACTGGCGGGTGGAGGCGTCGGATATTTCCCGGCGCATGCTGGCGCGGGCGGAGAAGGGGATCTATCGGATGGAGGACGTGGGGATGGTTCCGCCGGAGCTGCTGCGACGCTACTTTCAGAAGGGCGTGGCGTCCCGGCAGGGGGCGTGCCGGATACGACCGGAGCTTCGGGCGCACGTCCGCTTTCACCGGATCAACCTGTTCCAGTCCGAATACCCCGTGGACCGGCCGCAGCATGTGATTTTCTGCCGCAACGTGATGATCTATTTTGATCCGCCCTCGCGGGCTTCGCTCGTGCGCGCGCTGTCCGCGTGCCTGGCGCCCGGGGGCTATCTCGTCGTGGGACATTCCGAAAGCCTGCTGGGGCTTCGCCACGATCTCGAGGCCGTCCGGCAGGGCATTTACCGCAAGCCATGACACCGACGAAACGGATTCGAGTGCTGGTGGTGGACGACTCCGCGCTGGCGCGGCGGGCCATCCGCGATGCGCTGGGACAGGATGCCGGCATCGAGGTCGTCGGCGTGGCGGCGGATGCCTATGAGGCCCGGGAGAAGATTCTCGAGTTGCAGCCGGATGTCGTGACCCTCGATCTGGAGATGCCCCGCATGGACGGGCTCACGTTCCTCAAGATTCTCCAGGCGCATCATCCGGTGCCGGTGGTGGTGGTCAGTTCACTGACACCGCAGGGCTCGGCGAAGGCGCTCGAAGCCCTGGAGGCCGGGGCGGTGGACGTGCTGGGGAAGCCCAACGGCAGCGAGACACTCGGGGATCTTTCCCGGCGTCTTGCGGGTCACGTGCGGGCGGCCGCCGTGGCGCGGGTGGGCCGGATCACCGGGATGCCGGCGTCCGCAACTCCGCCGCACCGGATCCCGCCCGGCGGGTATTCGCCGCGCCGACTGATCGTGGTGGGCTCATCGACGGGGGGCGTCGAAGCCCTGCGTTTTCTCCTACCGCGCCTGCCCGACGGACTGCCGCCCATCGCGGTGGTCCAGCACATCCCCCCCAACTTCTCCCGCACCATGGCGGAACATCTCGACCGACTGTGCCCCTTCGAGGTGCGGGAGGCGAAGGATGGGGACGAGTTCCGTCCGGGGCTGTGTCTCGTGGCCCCGGGAGACTATCACCTCGCGGTGGTGTCGTCGCCGCGGGGCTACCGGGCGCGACTGACCCAGTCGCCGCCGGTGCATCATTGCCGTCCGGCGGTGGATGTCCTGTTCCGTTCCGCCGCCGACCAGGCGGGTGCGGAGGCGGTGGCGGTGTTGCTGACGGGCATGGGATCGGACGGAGCGCGCGGGATGCAGGCGCTCCGGGCCGCGGGGGCGCACACGCTGGCGGAGCATGAGGAGAGTTGCGTGGTGTATGGCATGCCCCAGGCGGCCATCAAACTGGGGGTGGTGGATGACGTCGTGCCGCTTCCGCGGATGCCGCAGGCCCTGTTACAGGCACTCGCCCAACCCGTGCGCGCATGAGCAACACCCCGGATGCCGTCCTGACCAGCGCCGCCGGCGAGTCGCTGGTCCATGTTGTCCGGGAACTGTTGGGCTGGACGGTGGTGGCTTCCCCGGAGGTGCGCGGGGCACCGGGAGCGGGTTGGAGGACGTCGGTGTCGCTGCGTGCGCGGGATTGGGACGGCGCGGTGACCCTGGAATTCTCCGACCGCTTTGCGTCGGAGGCCCTGCAGGGGATGCTGGGCGACCCGGGGGACGCCGCCGGCGCCCGGGATTTTGCCGGCGAGCTGGTCAACATGGTGGCGGGTCGCATGGCCGTGCGTCTGGAATCGACGGAAGGAACCTGCCGGCTGGGCACTCCGGATGTCCGGCGGCGGGAGGACGCGGAGACCCAGGAGGGGGATTCGTCGGCTGCCGGTCGAACGGATTGGAATTGCGCCGGACATTCCCTCAGCCTGCGGGTCCGAAGCTGGCCGCTCGGAGTATGATGCCCAAGATCCTCAGCGTGGATGACAGCAGGACCATCCGTCTCCTGCTCGTGAGGCTGTTTCGTCCGTTCCAATGCGAGGTGCTGGAGGCGGAGAATGGGGAACAAGGGCTCGCCGTCGTGGCGCGGGAACGTCCGGACCTCATTCTTCTGGACTACAACATGCCCGTGATGGACGGCCTGACGATGCTGCGCCAGATGCGCGCGGAGGAATCCCTCCGTCGCCTGCCGGTCATTCTGCTCACCGCCGAGGCCGGATGTGAGAACATCGCCGCCATCGCCCGGCTTGGAGTTCGCGACTATGTCGCGAAACCCTTTCAGGATGCCGATCTGCTCGCCAAGGTGAACCGGATCCTTCCGCTGGTGCCGCGGGGCAACTCCTGACGATCCACCCGGAATCTTGAATCCTTCCCGACTCCCGTGAATCCCGTGAATCCCGATCCTTCCCAATCGCCCCCTTCCGCGACTCCGGCGATGGCTTCCGGCTCCCACCTTCAGGAGGCGGCGGTCCTGGTGGTGGACGACAGCCGCACGATGCGTCTGGCGTTGATCCGGGCGCTCAACGCCCTCGGGTTTCACAACATCACGGAGGCGGTCCACGGACGGCAGGCCCTCGATCTCGTCTTGTCCCGGCCGTTCGACCTCATGCTGCTGGACATGGAGATGCCCGAGATGAACGGCATGGAGGTTCTGGTGGCCCTGAAGGCGAACCGGGACCTGGCGGGGTTGCCCGTGATCGTGATTTCAGGCGCCGAGCAGATCGAGAATGCGGTGCAATGCATCGAGCACGGCGCGGAGGACTACCTGCCCAAGCCATTCAATCCGACGCTGCTGCGGGCGCGGGTCACCTCCTCGCTGGAGAAGAAGCGCCTGCGGGACCTCGACCGCCAGCGGGTGATTGAACTGCAGGCGGAGAAGGCGCTCGTGGAGAAGGAGCGCGACAACTCGGAGCGGCTGCTGCTGAACATCCTGCCCAAGGTCATCGCCGAGCGCTTGAAGTCCGGGGAGCGCACCATCGCGAACGGACACCCGATCGTGACGGTGATGTTTTCCGACCTCGCGGGTTTCACCGCGCTGTCCCGCCGCACCGCACCGGCCGACCTTGTGGGGATCCTCAACGGGATCTTCACCACCTTTGACCTCATTGTGGAGCGGCACGGCCTGGAGAAGATCAAGACCATCGGCGACGCCTACATGCTGGCGGGGGGAATTCCGGTGCCGCGGGACGACCATGCCCAGGCGGTGGCGGACACCGCGCTCGAAATGATGGATGCCCTCGCGCGATTGAACGCGGCCAACGGGACCGACCTGAAGATGCGCGTGGGTTTGAACACCGGCCCCATCGTCGCCGGCGTGATCGGGAAGCGGAAGTTCACCTACGATCTCTGGGGGGACACGGTGAACGTGGCCAGCCGGATGGAGTCGTCCGGCATGCCCGGAGCCATTCATGTCTCGGAGAGCACCTATCAGGCGCTCCAGGGGGACTTCGTTTTTGAGGCGCGTGGATTGACGACGTGCAAGGGGATTGGTGACGTGCCCACGTACTTCCTGAAGCACCGCCGTTCGCTGGTGTGGAACCAGGACTCGGGGCAGGGGTGACGGGTAGCCGCGGAGGGGACGACGCGCTGAACTCTTCGGGGCTGGGGTGTTGGGTGGCGGGGTGTGGTAAAGACAAAGTATGCGCCTCCTTCCGTCGGCGGCTACGGGGGGTAGCCGCGGAGGGGACGACGCGCTGAACTCTTCGGGGCTGGGGCGCGGGGCGGCGGGGTGTGGTGAAGACAAAGTATGCGCCTCCTTCCGTCGGCGGCTACGGGATCATCCGAAATCGTGGGATTCGGCGGTCCGCAGGCGCGCCATCTCCAGCGGATCAATTCGGACCGCCTGGACGTGCGTGGTGCCCTGGCGCTGCTGGGCGACGCCCCGGACCTGCAGGAAGGGTTCCCGGGTGATCTTGAGGCGTTCGGATTCAAACAGCTTGGAGGAGACAATCACGTTGGTGATGCCGGTCTCGTCCTCCAGGCTGATGAAGCACACGCCCTTGGCGGTCCCCGGACGCTGGCGGCAGATGACCTGACCGGCCACATGCACGGGCTTCCCGTGGGGCACGCGACGGAGGGCCGAAGCCGTGGCGACGGACGGCAGTCCGGGGCGCGCCAGTTCCATTGGATGCGGCCCTGTGGTGAGGCGCAGTCCGGCAAAGTCGGCCTCGGTCCGTTCCCAGGGATCCATGGGACGGAGCGGGGACGGCCCGGAGGCACCGGCCTCCGCCGCGCCGGCAAACAGGTCGCCGGGACGCGGGTCGCGCTCGGCGTTCCACAGCGCGGCCCGGCGGTGCGGTGCGAGTCCGTTGAGCGCACCGATGGAGGCGAGCGTGCGCCGCTCGTCGCGGGAGAATTCGGTGCGCGCCAGGAAATCGTCGAGCGAGGAAAACCGGGCGCGCTCCCGCTCGACCAGCATCCGGTCGGCGTGGACGCGGGAGAGTCCCTCGACCTGCTGCAGTCCCAGCCGGAGTTGGCCGTCGGATTCGATCACGGTCTCCCAGCGGGAGCGCTGGACGCACACGGCGAGGCAGCGGACGCCGTGGCGCTTGGCGTCCCGGATCAGCGTCGCCGGCGAATAGAATCCCATGGGCTGCTGGTTGAGCAGTGCGCAGAAGAACTCCGGGGTGCGGTGGACCTTGAGATAGGAGCTGGCGTAGGCGATGTGGGCGAAGCTGATGGCATGAGATTCGGGGAACCCGTAGAGGGCGAAGGAGCCGACGGCCTTGACGATGTTTTCGGCCACGGATTCGGCGACGCCGGCGCGCTGCATGGCCAGGCGGAGGCGCGCGGTGGCGCGGCTCATGCGTTCGTCCGAGCGGTGGAAGCTCATCGCGCGGCGCAGTTCCTCCGCCTCGTCCCCGGTGATCTCCGCCATGGTCATGGCCATGGCCAGCATCTGCTCCTGGAAGAGCGGCACGCCGAGGGTTCGTTCCAGGATCGGCTTGAGCCGGGACTCGTCCCCGTAATAGCTCACCTCCTCCTCGCCGTTGCGGCGGCGCAGATACGGGTGCGCCAGGTCGCCCTGGATCGGACCCGGCCGGATCAGCGCCACCTCGATGACCAGGTGGTAGAAGTTCTCCGGACGCATCCGCGGCAGGGTTGCCATCTGCGCGCGGCTCTCGATCTGGAACACGCCCACGGTGTCGGCGCGACGGATGAGCTCGAAGGTCTTTGGATCGTTCTCGGGGAGTTGCGCGAGGTCCACGGGGCGGCCCCGCGCTGCGGACAGCGCCACGGTTTCCTGGAGCGCGGCCATCATGCCCAGGCCGAGCAGGTCGATCTTGATGATGCCGAGATCCTCGCAGTCGTTCTTGTCCCATTGTGCCACCACCCGGCCGGGCATGGAGGCGTTCTCCAGCGGGACGAACCGGTTGAGCTGGTCCTGGCAGACAATCATGCCCCCGGAGTGCTGTCCGAGATGGCGCGGCAATCCGCGGATCTGTCCGTAGAGTCCGGCGAACGCCTGTGCCCGCGGATGGGCTGAGGACAACCCCGCGGATTCCATCTGGTTCAGCAGGTCGATGGTGTGCGGGAAGTCGCCGTGCGCGAAGAGCGCGGAAAACCGGTCCAGGATGTCCGGTGGCAACCCCAGCACCTTGCCAATCTCCCGCGCCGTGCTGCGGCCGCGGTAGGTGATGAGGGTGCCGGTCATCGCCGCGCCGTGGGGTCCGTAGCGGCGGTACACCTCCTGGATCACCTGCTCGCGACGGTCGCCGCTCGGCAGGTCCACGTCGATGTCCGGCCAGCCTTTGCGGGATTCGCTGAGGAAGCGTTCGAACAGCACGTTGAACCGGACGGGATCCACCGCTGTGATGCCAAGGCAGTAGCACACCGCGCTGTTGGCGGCGCTGCCGCGTCCCTGGGCGAGGATGTCGTGTCCACGGCAGTACCGGACGAGATCCGCCACGATGAGGAAATAGCCGGCGAACCCGAGCTTGGTGATCAGGGCGAGTTCCTTGCGTAGGAGCGCCTGCACCTTCTCCGGAATTTCCGCTCCGTACCGCCGGCGGGCACCGCGCCAGGTCCAGTCGTGCAGCACACCCTCCATGGTTTCGCCCGGTCCAACGGGAAACCGGGGGAACTCGTAGCCCAGGTCGCGCAGTTCGAAGCGCAGACGGTCGGCGAGGCGCACGGTGTTTCGGATGGCGTCCGGCAGGTCCCGGAACAGGGCGGCCATGGCCTCGGGCGTCTTGAGGTGTCGCTCCGCGTTGGCGGTGAGCCGGGTGCCCGCCTCCTCCAGCGTGGTGTGGTGGCGCAGACAGGTGAAGACATCCACCACCCGGCGGCCGTCCGGGGTTGCGTGCAGGACGCCGTTGGTGGCGAGGAGCGGGAGACGGAGAGCCCGGGCGAGGTCGATGCGGGCGGCGTTGAGGCGATCCTCGCCTGGACGAAAGTGCCGCTGGACCTCCACGTGGACATTGCCCTCGCCAAAGATCCCCAGCATACGCTGGAGCATCGCGGCGGCGGGAGCGGTATCGCCGCGGGCCTGGTGGAGGGTACGTGCGAGTGGCCCTTCCTCATCCCCGGTCAGAGCCACCAGGCCGTTGGCGAATTCCGGCAGTTCCTCCCACTGGACCTTGCCCTGTCCCTTTGGGGCGCGCAGATGCGCCCGCGTGAGCAGTTGGCAGAGGTGGTTGTATCCGGTGCGATTCTCGACGAGTACGGGCAGCACGGAGCCGTCGTCCATGTCCAGTTCCGCCCCGAAGATGGGCCGCACCCCGGTGTCCAGCGCCGTGCTGCTGAACCGCGGTGCCCCGGACACGCCCATGCGGTCGCAGACCGCGAGCGCGGACAATCCGCATTGCCCCGCCGTCACGGCCAGCGTCTCCGGCAACGATCCCCCCCGCAGGAAGCTGAAGGCGCTTCGGGCGTGGAGTTCGAGGTAGGAGGGGGGCATGGGGGGCAGTGATCAGTTTTCAGTTTTCAGTTTTCAGTTTTCAGTGGTCGGTGGTCGGTGGTCGGTGGTCATTCGTCATTCGTCATTCGTCATTCGTCAGTCGTCAGTCGTCATTCGTCAGTCGGCGAGGGCGTTGAGGGTCCATTCGCCGTTGCGGAGGGTGAGGCGGACGACTTGGTGGCGGTGGGTTTCGACGTCCCAGTCCTCCTGCTGCCACGAGGCGGGGGCATCCCACCAGTTTCCAGAAAGGCGACGGGGTCCAACGACGACGGTGATGCTCCCGCTGGCCACGGCGCTGTGCAACGCCACCGGACGCGGTTGC
>JAEUHD010000033.1 GCA_016793645.1 Verrucomicrobiales bacterium | reverse complement strand
ACTGGTTCCCATCGAAGCATCCATTTGAACCAGGAGACCATCCTGTGACCCTACAAACAAAACCGCCGACCATTATGTGCCGACAGGTGGTGGCGTGGCGATTGAGGAGAGCTTGGGCGGCTCAGTTGGTTCTCTGGTTGGTGTTGCTCGTCCCAGCGCACGCCCAATTTCAGTACGTCATTGAGAACGGCAAGGTTACCATTACCGGGTATTCCGGACCCGGTGGCGCCGTGACGATCCCCGACACCATCGCCAGCCTGCCGGTCACCCGTATCGGAGACTTTGCCTTCGAACTCAAAGGGAATCTGACGAGCATGATGATCGGCAGCGGGGTGACCAACATTGGATACGGGGCATTTCATTTCTGCCCCGGCTTGAAGGCCATCGAAGTGGATTCGGGGAATCCGGCCTACCGGAGCGTGGAGGGCGTTTTGTTCAACAAGGACCAAACGACGCTGATCCAGCATCCGGAGGGTCTTGGCGGAAGTTATATCGTTCCGGATACCGTCATCCGCATCGGCGATGCGGCGTTTCTCGAGTGCGATCTGACTGGTGTCATCCTCGGAGACCAGGTGGCCGTCATCGGAAACGCGGCATTCCAGTACTGCACCCTCCTTTCCACCCTTTCTCTGGGAAGCGGCGTAACCAGGATCGGCGACGGGGCGTTCTTGGGTTGTTCCCTTCTGACCGGCCTGACGATTCCCGACAGCGTCACCGACCTTGGTGATCAGGTCTTCTCCTACTGCGCCAGGCTGACCGACGTCACCTGGGGGAGGAGTGTCGGGCGCGTGGGAAACGAGGCATTCGCCAACTGCATCAGCCTGAAGAGTGTCACAGTTCCCGACAGCGTTACCACCATCGGGGATTATGCGTTTTTTTCCTGCACTGGTCTGTCCGACGCAACCCTTGGAGCTGGCGTCGCCAGGATTGGGGAGCTGGCCTTTGGCGGTTGTACGTCCCTTGCCAGCCTCGATCTGGGTCGCCGCCTGACCGTCATTGGAATGGGCGCATTCAATTCCTGCAGCAGCCTGAGCAACGTCACCGTGCCGAACACCGTCACCCACATTGCCGACTACGCATTTGGGGCCTGCCGTAATTTGACGGGAATCTATTTCCGGGGAGGCGTTCCCGACGATCCGGGGGGGCTGATCTTCGCCGATTCCGATCTGGCGGTTGTTTACTACCTGCCGGGTACAACAGGTTGGGGACCTACGTTCTCTGGGCGTTCCACAGCAGGCTGGCGTCTCCCATTTCCGGTTATTCTCAGTAACGGCCCCGATTTTGGCATCACGGCCGAAGGATTCGGCTTCTGGATCTCCTGGGCCACCAACGGGTCCGTGGTGGTGGAGGCCAGCCCCGGCCTGGACGTCCCAGCATGGACTCCGGTGAGCACCAACACGCTGAACAGAGGCTCCACATATTTCAGTGATACGGAGGAGAACCGTCACGCCGCCCGACTCTACCGCCTGATCACGCTCAACTGATCCAAGCGAAGGGATTCAACATTGAAACTGTCAGTCCAACCAAGTTGATCCTGGTGGGTGGGGCCAACGGGGTCTGATCTGTACCTTTTACTATTGAAGCGTGGGAAGGATTGAGGAGCGCGCTTTCGGGACGGATGTTTTTGGGCAGCCGTCCGGATGCCATCGGGGTGTGTTTCGGTTAGGACTTGTCTGGAATCCCGGGCAGGACGAGTCCTGACCAGAAATGTCCCGTCACACGCGCCGCCTGAAAACAATTCAGCCTGTGGTCACCCGGTTCCCGTCCTTCGCCGAGGCGGAGGCTGCAGACCGTGCCTGGCAACGATCCCTGGCCCCGCGCACTATTGGGCGACCCCATTGGCTCGTCCGACGAGAAGCCTGTCCCGCAGGCGATAAACGGCCATTGACATGGCCAAAACTGCGAGGTGATTTCTCTAAGCCGTCGGGTCGGTGGAACCAAATCTCCCTCTCCCGGCGAAGTGTGGAGTCAAACTGCAATCCGTAACGCCAGACACCCTGCCTATGCGCAGATTCCTCTGCACCTCCGGTTGGATCAGCCTCGCAATCCTACCCTGCCTTCGTGCTGCCGAGTTCGAGAAGGTCCCCATTCCGGGAATCCGGGCGACGGCGGTGGATTCTCCCAAGGCCAACGCCTGGGCCGATTTTGACAACGACGGCGACCTGGACCTTTTCCAATCGGGTGGAGGTGGGGTGGCCCAGTTGTGGCGCAATGATGCCGGCAACTTTGTCGCGGTATCCATGCCGGAGGCGACGGGTCCTGGACTCGGGAGTGCCCTGTGGTTCGACTTCGACAACGACGGAAGGTTGGACCTGCTGCACTCGGGGGTGCGGTACGATGCAGACGCCGGCTACGTCGTCGGCACCACCTACCTGTGGCGCAATTCCACGACGGGATTTGTCCGGGCGTCCGAGACGGGACTGCCGCAGATCATGGAGGCGGACTTGGCGGTGGCGGACTTCGACCGGGATGGGCGTTTGGACCTGCTGATGGCGGGACGACTGTCCGAGAACGAGCCGCCAGGCAAAGGTACCGCCGGTATCTGGCGTAACACGGGCAACGGATTCGCCCCAGTCGTGATCCCGGACCTGCTTCAGGGCGACAGTTCCTCCGTGGCGGCCGGGGATCTCGATGGAGATGGTCGGCCGGACTTTGTAATTCTCTCGCGGATCTTTCCGACGGAGGAGGAAGCCGTGCTCGTGGCACAGGCATGGCGCAACACGCCGCAAGGATTCGAGTTGTTTGAGACATTTCCCATCCCTGGCATGGCGAAGGCGTCACTGAATTTCGGTGATCTGGACCGGGACGGACGACCGGATCTGCTGGTCGCGGGATCGGGGGCGGATGAGACCGGCACGTTTGGCGGAGTGACCCGCGTCTGGCTGAACACAACGGATGGGTTCAAGCGATTGGCAATTTCCGGCTTCACCCGTGATCTCGGCAAAACTGGCGCCCTGCTGGATCAGGACAACGACGGGTGGCTCGACATCCTGGCTTCGGGCTCCAATTCCACGGAGAAGACGGAACTGTGGCGCCAGATCGGCGATGGCACGGGTTGGCAGCGGATCGGAATTCCGGGAGTGCCACGGTTGAACGTGGGCACGGTCTCGGTCGCGGATTTCGATGCGGACGGACGGACGGACCTGTTCCTGGCGGGCTTCGGTGGGCGAGGGGTGAACTTGGCGTTCTATGCGGAGCTTTGGCGCAACACGACCGCTGTTACGAACGCCCCACCCGGCGCCCCATCCGGACTCACGGTAACCGAGTCGGGTGGCATGACGACCCTCCGATGGGACCCCGCCAGCGATGACCGCACGCCGTCGCGGTCGCTGACCTACAACCTGCGCGTAGGTACCGTTCCCGGGGGCGTGGACGTGTTGTCGCCCGAGTCCGATCCGGAGACGGGATACCGTCGCCTCCCGAGACATGGAAATGCGGGATGGCACTTGGCTGCGGAGCTTCGGTTGCCGCCCGGCACCTACTTCGCGGCAGTCCAGGCCGTCGACGCCGGTTTCGCCGGGGGTCGATTCTCCGCTGAGGTTTCCTTCACCGTCCGGCCGGGTCTCTGGATCCGCCCGCAGGGTGAGGCCTGGTTGCTGGAGTGGGATACCGTGGGACCCGGTTGGGTCGTGGAATCCGCCGGCAGTCCCGACGCCCCGGTCTGGACCCGGGAGGCTGCGGGGACGGATGGACCGCTCGTCGTGACAGGTACGACAGGAAACCGATTCTACCGACTGCGGCGACCGTAGCATGAGGGCGGATGAGGTGGGACCAACGGGATCTGATTGAAGCGTGGGAGGGATTGAGGAGCGCGCTTTTGGGACGGATATTTTGGGGCAACCGTCCTGATGCCATCGGGGTGTGTTGCGGTCAGGACCTGTCCGGAGACCCAGAGGGGGGCCAGCGGCGAGGGATGATGGCGGTGGCTCAGGCGCAAAGGCCGGCGCATCCCCGCAGCGGGCTGCAACGGCCGATCCAACGCCGGCCACCGGTGCAGCCTTTATGCCGCGCTGGTGCCTCCACGACGATCGGGACGGAATCTCTGGAACTCCGCATCCCATCGCGGCCAGGAAGCCGGGTCCACGGGACAGGTGGGACAAGTGGAGCGGGGAGTTTTCGGATTGGATCCGCGGGCCGGCTTGGGCCATGGTTTCACCGGTACTATCGGAATCGCATTTCGGGGGAATTCCGAAACCTCGGTTTTCCGGTTGATGGTGCCGGCTTGTTCATTCCGGATTCCCGGGCAGGACGAGTCCCAACCCGAAATGTCCCGTCGCATGCGCCGCCTGAAAACAATTCAGCCCGTGGTCACCCGGTTCCCGTCCTTCGCCGAAGCGGAAGCTGCAGACCGGGCCTGGCAACGATCCCTGACCCCGCTGGAACGGCTGCGCCAACTGGAGCTCGCCCGCCAATACGCCTATGGACCTTCGGTATCTCAGCGACGACTTCCGCGAGTTCCTAACCTGTCTAAACGAAGCTGGGGTTGAGTATCTGCTCGTGGGCGGCCACGCCGTGGCTTACCACGGATATTTCCGCCCCACGCAGGATTTGGATGTCTGGGTCGCCGTTTCCGAGAACAATGCCGGCCGGCTCGTCAACGCGATCCAAGCGTTCTTTGGCGGCTCGCTTGAGGGCCTATCACAGGAGTGGTTTCTCGACGGCGAGAACGTCACCCGATTCGGAGCTGTACCCAACCTCATTGAGGTTCTGCCGAGAATATCTGGCGGAGACTTTCAAAGTGCCTTCGCCCGCCGTGTAACTGCCTCGATCAACGGCCAACCGGTGAACATCATCAGCCGTGAAGACCTTCTGGCCAACAAGGAGGCGAGCGGCCGATTAAAGGACCTGGCGGACGTCGAGCAATTGACCAAGCCTAAATAGACTCCGCGTTTCCCGGCGCAGCTTCAGAGCCAAACCGATGCGAGGTCCAGATCTCGCCGGAATGCAAGGGGGGCCAACGAAGTCTGATCTGTACCTTTTACAATTGAAGCGTGGGAAGGATTGAGGAGCGCGCTTTTGGGACGGATATTTTGGGGCAGCCGTCCGGATGCCATCGGGGTGTGTTGCCGTTAGGACCTGTCTGGAATCCCGGGCAGGACGAGTCCTGACCCGAAGTATCCCGCCGCATGAGCCGCCTGAAAACAATTCAGCCTGTGGTCACCCGGTTCCCGTCCTTCGCCGAGGCGGAGGCTGCAGACCGGGCCTGGCAACGATCCCTGACCCCGCTGGAACGGCTGCGCCCACTGGAGCTCGCCCGCCCATACGCCTATGGACCTTCGGTATCTCAGCGACGACTTCCGCGAGTTCCTAACCTGTGTCATTGAAGATCATCTAGCCGGAGGGCCGGACAAACTGTGATTCCTTGAGCCTGACATGGGTCAGCGTGTTCCAAGCGACGACCCGTCGATTAGGATACGACACGAGGTCGCTGGTGAGACGGGGAATCGTCCCCCGGAGGATCTTGTCGGCCGGGCACCGCCAGGAGCGCCCATCCCCCAGCTTCAGCAGTGACGGGATGCCGCCGTAAAGAACGGAACAACGACTTTCAGGAGGAGGCGGTTCCGCGTGGGATCCCATGGCGATTCGTCAGCCCATTCCCGGCTCTCTCTCGGAGAAAGGTGAAACTTGATTGCCACCCATAGAGCCATATTGTCACCCATACATGAAAACCACACTCGAGCTTCCCGACGAGTTGCTCATCGAAGCGAAAATGCTCGCCGTCCGCCGTAAGACCACCCTGAAAGCCGTCGTCGAAAGTGCCCTTCGTCGCGAGCTCCGTCCGGTCGCCGAAATGGAGAGCCCGGATCCCGAGATATTCGAGACAGGACCGCTCGGCTTCCTCGTCCTCAAGCGCCGCCGCGGCGCAGCCGCCACGACCCCGGAAGACATCCAGCGTATCCAGAAGACCCTCGACGACGAAGATTTCCAAAAGGCAACGCATCCCAACGCACGATGATCACGTTGCTCGATGTCAGCGTCCTGATCGCCCTGGTGGATGCCGGACATATCCATCATCAAGCGGCGACGGGCTTCTTTCGCAAAGCGCAGCCGTTGGGTTGGGCGACCTGCCCCCTCACCGAGAACGGCTTTCTCCGCATCCTGGGCCGCCCGGACGGCGGCCTTGCTGCGAATTCCACATCCGTGGCGCGGACGCTCTTGCACGGGATGTTGGCCAAACCCGGCCATCACTTCTGGCCGGACGACGTGTCGTTGATGGACGTCCGGATTTTTCCATCTCTCCCGGGTTCCAGGCACCTTACCGACCTCTACCTTCTTGCCCTCGCGGTTCGCCATGGGGGGCGCTTCGCAACCTTCGATAAACACATGGAAGCCTCGTTGATTCCCGGCGGTCCGGCGGCCTACCACCTTATTTCCCCCGCCTGACATCGCCGGCGTTTGGGTGCCTTGCAATGCCCTCGGCGTCGGGGGGGCGGTCATATTCGATCATTTGATATTTGAGGCCGCCGCCGGCGGCACCGGGCGGCGAATCGGGTGCGTTCCAAATCCCGTTGCATCCCGCTGCAAAATCCCTGGATCCCCTGCGCCGCGGCGCTGTATCGCACCCCCGGCAACTGTCCGGGCACCTCCGCCAGTCGGAACCGTCCGCGGCGGATCAGGACATACCCACGCCATCCCGGCCCCAGTCCCCGTGTCTCCGCAACGTCTTCTTCCAAGGTCGTCCCAACCTCTCCTCCTCCGTGTACTTCCGCAGGGCTGTTCAACGACAATCATCGGCTTCGACTCCCCTGCGAATCCTTCCGAGCTGCTCGCGCCCCGGCGAGACTTCTCATCGCCAAGCCGGGGGCGTCCGGGTTAGTTGTGGGGCATGGTCATGGTCCTCCGCTTCCGGATCCTTCTCCTGACGCTGCTGCTTGCCACCGCGTCCGCCGCGCGCGCGGCCGGCCGGCCGAACATCCTGTTCATCATGACCGATGACCACGCGGCCCACGCCATCGGTGCCTACGGAAGCCGGGTCAACCGGACCCCGGCCATGGATCGCCTCGCCCGCGAGGGCATGCGCTTCACCCACGCGTTCGCGGTGAATTCGATCTGCACGCCGAGTCGCGCCACGCTGCTCACCGGGAAGTATTCCCATCTCAATGGGGTGCCCGTCTTCAATCGCTTCGACGGATCCCAGCCCACCGTCGCCAAGTATCTCCAGGCCGCCGGATATCACACCGGCATGATCGGCAAATGGCACCTGGGCAGCGACCCGACCGGATTCGACGAGTGGATCGTCCTGCCGGGACAGGGCGACTACTACGATCCCTCCTTTCTCACGCCGGCCGGACGCAAGGTCATCCCGGGCTACGTGACCGACATCATCACCGATCTCTCGCTGGACTTCCTGAAGCGGCGTCCGACGAACCAGCCGTTCTTCCTCATGTGCCACCACAAGGCGCCGCATCGCGGCTGGGAACCCTCAGCGAAGTACCGGGCCGAGTTCGCCCGGCGGACCATTCCCGAGCCCGCCACGTTGTGGGACGACTACGCGACGCGCACCGACGCGTTACACGAGAACCGCCAGCGGGTATTCGACGACCTGACGCGGCGGGATCTCAAGATGACCCCGCCGTCGGGCCTGGAAGGCACCGCCCTCGCCCAATGGCTGAACGCGATTCCCCGCGAGGCGGAAGTCGAGCGCGACGGACACCGGGAGATCCTGACCGGCGACGCGCTCAACCGGTGGAAGTACCAACGCTACATGCAGGACTACCTCGGGTGCGTGCAGTCCGTGGACGACAGCATCGGGGTGCTGATGGAGTGGCTCGCCGCCCAGGGACTCGCGGAGAATACCGTGGTGATCTACACCAGCGACCAGGGATTCTTCCTCGGCGACCACGGGATGTACGACAAGCGCTTCATGTACGAGCCCTCGCTGCGCATGCCGCTGCTCGTGCGGTGGCCCGGACAGATCCGTCCGGGCAGCGTCGAGGATGCGCTGGTCATCAATCCCGACTTCGCTCCCACCTTCATGGACCTCGCCGGGCTCAAGGTTCCCTTCGACATGCAGGGCCGGAGCCTGGTGCCGCTGTTCCATGGCGAGCACCCGGCGGATTGGCGGACCAGCCTGTACTACCGTTACTACCACGATCCCGGACACCACAACACCCGCGCCCACTACGGCGTCCGGACCCAAACCCACAAGCTGATTTACTTTTGGAAGAAGGACCAATGGGAGCTCTTCGACCTGGTGAAGGATCCGGACGAACTCCACAACCTCTACTCCGATCCGGCCCAGCAGGAGACCGTGGCGACGCTCAAGAAGGAGCTGGCCCGGCTGAAGCGCGAACTTCGCGACGACGATCAGTTTGCCAACGAGCAGCCGGGCGGACCCGGAGTGGACGGTCCCTTCCCCGACAAGCCGCTGCTGCCCTCCAAGCCATGAGGCATTTCCTTCGTTCGCTGATCCTGGGCGCGACGCTGGCCTCCGCCTGCGCCGCCACCGCCGCGGCGCCGCCCAACATCGTGCTGCTGTTCGCGGACGATCAGCGTGCGGACACCATCGCCGCGTGGGGCAATCCCTCCATCGACACGCCCAACCTCGACCGGTTGGTGTCCCGTGGATTCAGCTTCCGTGGCAACTACTGCTTCGGATCCAACAACGGCGCCGTGTGCGTGCCGAGCCGCGCCATGCTCATGAGCGGGCGGACGTGGTTCGACATACCCTCGGACCTGAAGGGCGTGCCGCTGCTTCCCGAACGCCTCCGCGCCGCGGGCTACACCACCTTTGCGTCCGGCAAGTGGCACAATGGCGAGGCCTCGTTCGTTCGCGCCTTCCCCGAGGCGCGATCCGTGTTCCTCGGCGGCATGGCGGACCACACGAAGGTTCCGGTGGTGGATGTCTCCGGAGGCGTGGTCGGCCCAAAACGGATCGCCGCCAAATTCTCCAGCGAGGAATTCGCCGACGCGGCGATCGGATTCCTGACCAACGCCCCGGCGGGTAAACCCTTCTTCTGCTACGTCGCGTTTACGGCGCCGCATGATCCGCGGAATCCGCCCGAGGCCTACCGCCAACGCTACTATCGGAATCCCCCCCCACTGCCCGCGAACTTCCTGCCCCTGCACCCGTTCGACAACGGATTTGCCCGGGACCTGCGCGACGAAAACCTGGCAGCGTATCCGCGTCCCATCCCCGCCATCCGCGACCAGTTGTGCGAGTACTACGGACTCATCACCCATCTCGACGCCCAGGTGGGGCGGATCCTCGATGCCATCGCCGCGTCCCCGGGCGCCACCAATACAGTGATCCTCTACGCGGCCGATCACGGACTGGCGCTGGGAAGCCACGGACTTCTGGGAAAGCAGAGCGTCTATGAACACAGCATGCGGTGCCCGTTGATCGTGGCCGGTCCCGGAATCCCGGCCGGCGGCTCCACCCGCGCCTTCACCTATCTGTTCGACCTGAATCCCACGATCCTCGATCTCGCCGGCGTCGCGCGTCCGCCGGAACTGGCCGGCGAAAGCCTCCGTCCGCTGTGGACCGGCCAACGCGCGTCCGTGCGCGACTCGGTGTTCCTGCCCTTCACCGACACCATGCGGGCCGTGCGCGACTCGCGGTGGAAGCTCATCGTCTATCCGCGCATCGGACGCCGCCAACTCTTCGATCTGGAGTCCGATCCCCAGGAGATGCGGGACCTTGCCGCAGATCCCGCCTCGGCGGTGCAGATCGAACGGCTCCTGGGCTTGATGGCCACCTGGCAGGCCCGCGTCGGGGACCGGCAATCCCTGACGAATCCGAGTCCGGTTTCCGGTGACCTGAAGCTCGACGGCTATGTCCGGAAGCCCGACGAGTGGCAGCCGGCGTGGATCGTGGAGAAGTATTTTTGAACTCCGGAGTCATTCCCATGCGTGCGCCGACCCACCGGGCTTTGGGGATCCGAAGGCGCCTTGGGATCCACGGCCTCGTCCCGGTCGCACTCCTTGCGATGCTGGTGCTCGGGAGGGTTGTGGCGCTCGCCGCAGAGCCCCGCCACCCCAATGTCATCGTCTTCCTCGTGGACGATCTCGGCGCCACGGATCTCGGGTGCGACGGAAGCACCTTCCACCAGACTCCCCACATCGACCAACTCGCCCGCGAGGGCACGCGATTCACGGAGGCCTATTCCGCCTGCACCGTCTGTTCCCCGACGCGGGCGAGCCTGTTGACCGGGAAGTATCCGGCGCGCCTGCACGTGACGGACTGGATCCCGGGGGATTCACCCAAGGACAGGCCACTGGTATCTCCCGCATGGACCGAACATCTGCCTTTGGAGGAATGGAACCTCGCCCGGGCGTTCCGTGGGGCGGGGTACGCGACGATCAGCATTGGGAAATGGCATTTGGGAGGAGCGGAGTTTTATCCGGACCGTCAAGGCTTCGACCGCAACGTGGGCGGGACGGATCGGGGACAACCTCCCTCCTATTTCTCGCCCTACAAGATCCCGACCCTTCCGGACGGACCTCCGGGTGAGTTCCTGCCCGACCGGGAATCCGCCGAAGCGTGTCGATTCATCCGGGAGAACCGGACACGTCCCTTTTTCCTCTACCTCGCGAGCTACGCCGTCCATCAGCCCATCGCCGGTAAGTCCAATGTCGTGGCGAAGTACCGCCTGCGTGCGGACCCCGCCGCGCCGCAACACAACGCGGTGTACGCCGCGCTGTTGGAGGGAGTGGACGATTCCGTCGGAGAGATCCGGTCCACGCTGGCGGACTGCGGCCTGACCCGGGACACGATCCTGGTGTTCACTTCGGACAACGGCGGCCTGGCGCTCGGCGGAGCGTCCGCGCCCACGAGCAACCGTCCCCTGCGGGCGGGCAAGGGAACCCCTTACGAGGGCGGGGTTCGGGTCCCCTTGCTGGTGGCCTGGCCCGGCACGATCCCGGCCGGGCGGACCGCGGCGTTTCCCACCATCACGCCGGATCTTTATCCCACACTGCTGGAATTGGCGGGTGTGCCCGATTCTCCGGCACACACCGTGGACGGCGTCAGCCTCGCGTCCCTGCTGCGCGGAGGTCCGCCGCCCCATCGGCCCGCGATCTACTGGCACTATCCGCACTATCATTCCGGCGGCGCGACTCCCTACGGCGCCATGCGGTCCGGGAACTGGAAGTGGATCGAGTACGACGAACCGGGACGGTCACCCGAGCTCTACGATCTCGGGCGGGATCCGGGAGAATCCACCAACCGCGCGGCGCAGGATCCCGACGTGGCGAAGCAACTGAGCGCCGATCTCGCCGCCTGGCGCGAACGTGTCGGAGCGCAACCGCCGCGGCCCAACCCCAACGCGGTTCCTGCTCCCCGGTAGCGGCTGGCAGGCGCCGCGGCAGAACGCCCCATTCCTCACGATGCTGCGCTACGGGGAGTCCGCCTTCGTCCGAGCGACCCGACGATGGAAGGGGAACACCACCCCCCGGTGTCCCTCATATTCGACGGTGATTCAGAGGTCATCGCCCAACGATTCCAACCTGAGCATGACTTTCCGACTCGATTCAACTCCGGAGGAACTTCGCGCCTGTGTAATGGTCCCCCAAGGACGATTCACGATGCGAGTGCCCCGGAAGTTCCAAGGATGGACTCCCGCGCCCATGGAACGAATGTCTCGCGAGGAAACCCTGATGTCCGCCGACCAAGGCGGCCCGTTGGTGGCCCGGTTCCGCAGAACCGCCTGATGAAGCCCCGGCCAATGCGTGCCCAGAGCGTCGATAAATGCCGGTTCGTCAAACGCCCAATCCCCGCGCAGTCGCACCGGAATCGGAGGCCCGGCCCACCAGGTGTAGGCCATAAACGCCGCAAGCAATCCCGCCAAAAGGAGTTTCCATAGGGGGCGCATGCTGGAGGTTCGGGAACGCTGGGGTTTGGCTCCCACGTTCCAAGTCGGAATCCACCGAGTTCTAGAATTTCCCTGCGGGCGGTTTCGTTTGTTGCCCGGACAGGCTCTGGGGGATCGGACTTGCCACGAACTTCCCCGAAGCCCGAAATCCCCGGATGCGTCAGGGAACCCAAACCGCGTTCGAAATCAGGAGTGATGCAGAGGGACAACTCAGAACTTCCATCGACGTATGGAGGCGAGGCCTTCCGGTTTACCTGATGATATTGGCGCTCGTTTCCCCAACCCTGGCCTCCACGGACGCGGGTTCTGTGCCGGGTGGAATCCGCACGATGGAGGTGGGGGCGGACGCCGTGGTTCCGATGACGGCACAGGATTTGGGGCAGGGAGAGACGCTGATCATCCATCAGCCGACGGCGACATCGACGGTCCGGCTTCTGTTCCCAACGGGAGACGCCGCGAGGATCGGCGGGAACCTCCGCGCCAATGGCAACGTGGTGATCGATTGCCCCTCGGGGCTTCAACTGGGTGAGGGCGCCGAACTCACTGCGGCGAGCCTGGAGGTGAGAGCTCCGCGGGGATTGATCGAAAACCAGGGGCGAATCCTGTCGCGGACGGGCGACGTGGCGCTGGCGGCGGACGACGTGATTCAGTCCGGCAGGATCGAGGTTCATCCCCAGGAACGTCCGTCGGCCGGCATTCGGATCCATGCGGAGCGCGCCCTTCGACTTGATGCGGATTCTATTTTGCAGGCGGCGGGCGGCCCGGAAGAACCATCCCACGGCGGCACGGTGGAGCTCGTTTCCAATGGGGACTATCTGGACGTTGCCGGCGGGGTGATCGATGTCCGGGGTGGCGCCAAGGGAGGTGACGGAGGAAAGGTCAAGATCTGCGGCCGCCACATGAATCATATCCGAAGCCGGATCCTGGGTGAGGCCGTGTCCGGAGGGAAAGGCGGCGACCTGTTCATCGATCCGGCGACCATCCTCATCGGGATGTCCGGCGACGGCAGTGCCGGAAGCGGTGTTGTGGGAGCGGGGGACCCACCCGTGGAGGGTACGCTGCGCCTGGATGTGAACTCGGCATTTGTCGGATTCGCCTCCATACAACTGCAGGCTACCCAGGACATCCGCATTTCCGCGGGCACCGTATGGGATCTCGCCGCCAGCACGGGAGTCCAGGATCCGGGGGGCGTTTTGCTGCTGGAGGCGGGACGGGACATTGTCCTGGAGAGAGGCGTCCAGATTTCCGGGAGCGCGAACTGGTCCGTACTCCTTAAAGCCGGCCGCAACTTCGCGACACCCGACGCTGTCACACCCGGAGCGGGCAGCATCCTCCTGTTGGAGGACGCCGTGCTGGAGACTACGCGAGGCCATGTTGAATTGCTCGCCGGCAACAACATCACCGTGAACCGGGGCGCCGTTCGCACCCTGGACGGGGGCGCCATCACGGCCACGGCGGTGGATGGCAATATCCAGACCGGCAATCGGGCCAATGGGTTTAATTTCCATCCCAACGGCTACGAGGTGAATCCCGACCTGGGAGGCATCAGCACCCGAAACGGCGGAGATGTCACCCTGAAGGCCGGAAAGAATGTTACGAGCTTCCTGCCGGTCCCCGGTCAAGTGCAGTCCGACGCGGGCAGCGGCGCTTTTGGCCCGCAGGCGGGCAATGTCTCGGTCATCGCAGGACAGGATGTCGCCGGACACTTCGTGGTGCGCAACGGTTCGGGACACATCCAGGCCGGACGCGATGCGGGAACCGCGCCCCGGTTGCTGGCGCTGAGCCTGGTCGTCGGCCATTGGATGGTCGAGGCCGGTCGAGACGTTCTCCTGCAAGAGGTGCGGAATCCCAACGGGATCCTTAACAATCTCGGTTCGAGCACAGCCCCCTTCCGCCACGCCTTTGATTATTCGATGTACGCCGGAGTTTCGTTGACGGGTGTCCGGTCGGTTCAGCTTCTGGGCACCTCCCTACCCCGATATCCCGACTCTTTTTCCCAGGGAATGGGGCCAATTTATCCCGGATGGCTTCGGATCGTGACCGGGGCCGGCGGGGTGACGGTTCGCGGCGATGTGATCCTCTTTCCATCGCCGCAAGGAACGCTGGAGGTGATCACCACGGACGGCGGTGGCCTCACGGGCGCGACGCCGGATGGGCAGGCGTCCCTCATCGTTTCGGACAGCGACCGGACCCGGTATCGTTCCTATGGGGATTTTGGCATCGACGACCACGCGTCCCCGGGAACCGGTCCGCTCCACCTGGGAGACCCGACTGCGGTCACACTGAGCATCAGTGGAAGCGTTCGAAATCTCCTGCTGGGCGCTCCAAAGGTGGCCAAAGTCATTGTCGGGGGTGATCTGATCAACAGCGGTTTCCGGGGGCAAAATCTGAAAACGGAGGACGTCACCTCCATTGAGGTAGCCGGCGACATTCTCAATCGTAGTGCCCTGACCCGAGTGCCATTGGGAGAGCGGCCCGACTGGCGCGTGTTCGATCTGGTCTATCCGCCTCTGGATGCGGATGCGGCAACGCTTCCGAGCCAGCTTTCCTATGACGAGGCCTCCCGGATGGTGGTCTTCAACGGCCGAATGACGGGAGCCCAACGCGACGCCCTGCTCCAACTGCGGGTCAAAGTGTTCGACGAGACCGGTCAGGTGGTGATCCAGCCCGACGGGGAGCCCCTGACGCGCGCGGTCGAGGTACTCCCTCCGGAGACAATCCAACAGCTCTTTGCCGCCAGCCAGGATGTCCCGCTCTGGCCCAATGTGGGCTATCATCTCGGCGGGGGCGGTCGCTTTCAGATTTTCGCCCGAAACCTGGATCTGGGGTTGACCACGGGGATCGCTTCCTACGGCCCGCGCGTCAACCCCGCCCTGGCCCGGATCTTTGATCAGGGCGCAGAGATCCACATCGCGCTATCGGGGTACCTCGACCTGTTTTCCTCAGCCATTTTCTCCTCGAGCGGTGGGAACATCACTGTGGTGTCGGATGGCCCGGTTCGCGTTGGGTCCGAATTCCATCGAACCGGGGACTCATTTCCGCGGGGCATTTTCACGGCGGGCAACAGCAGCGTCACGGTGATCGCTCGGGGGGACATCGACTTGGACGGGTCGCGGGTCGCCACCTTTGACGGGGGGAGCGTGTTGGTCAGATCCCTGGAAGGCCATGTCGACGTCGGCAGTGACCGAAACGGCTCCACCACGGTTGAAAAGATTCTGGTGGATCCGGTGACCCGGGAAATCCGGACCTTTGCTCCCACGATTCCTGGCAGCGGCATCCTCGCCATGACATTTCCACCCTCGCTCGACCCGGCGTTTCCGCTGCCGCGCAGCACCCCGGGCGACATCAAGGTGGAAACACCGAAGGGTGACATTCTCGCCCGCGGTGGAGTGATCCTTCAACTCCCCCTCGGCGGCTCCGGATTTGAATCGGGGACGGTCACGTTGCGCGCCGGGAGTGTTCTGGGCGGCAATGTGTTGTTTCCCGGAGACATCCACCTCGACTTTCCCGGGGTGATTGGCGCCAACGTCATTATTGAAGCCACAGGGAACGTTACGGGCACAATCAACGGTGGCACGCTGGGAGCCTCGGTAAACGAGACCAACATCACGACCATGGCCGGAGCCGGGCCGGTACTGCTCTCCGTAGAACCTGTCGGCCTCCCGCCCTATTCCATTCAATGGTATCGCTCCGGCGTCCTGCTGGAGGGAGAAACCGGACTTGTCCTCGCGCTGTCCCCCACCCGACGCGCCGATTCGGCCACGTATCAGGTGGTCGTGAGAAATCCTTGGAACAGCGTCACCAACGAAGTGAGCGTCCGCGTTCTGGTGCCGCAGCGGATTTCGACGCCGACTCTGCAACCTTCCGGCGAATTCCGGATTCCGTTCAGGGACGCCGATGGAAGCCCGATGATCGAATCGAACGCAGCGATGTCCTTGGAGACCAGCACCAATCTGGTGGACTGGAGCCCACTCGCGCTTCCCGTGCAGGCCGATGGTCAGGGAGATCTCTTTTTCCTCGACCCTGCATCGACGCTCGAGAGACCAGCCCGATTCTACCGCATCCTCGAGAGATAATGGGGAGAAGGCCGGGTCCCGCAATCCCCACTTCCCACGGGGCGCGGGGCGGGCTTAGGGTTTCCTCAACATGCCCGGGTCCACGCACAATTGCGCCGGCGTTCCGCGCCGCGATTTCCTCCAGCTGGGGCTGGGAGGCGTGCTCGGCTGGGGACTCGCGGACCTGATGCGGCTCCAGGCCGCCAAGCCCACGGCCTCCGCGGCGACGGCTCCGGGGGGAAAGCCCGTCAATTGCATCCTGATCTGGCTCGACGGCGGGCCCTCGCATTACGAGACGTTTGATCCCAAGCCGGACGCGCCGTCCGAGATTCGCGGGAGCTTCCAGACCATTCCCACGGCGGTGCCGGGGACGCGGTTCAGCGAGGCGGTGCCGGAGCTGGCGAAGACCGCGGACAAGTTCACGGTGATCCGCTCGGTCTCTCACAAGGATCCGAACCACGGCGGCGGCAATCATTACCTCATGACCGGGGCGCCGACCCCGGTGCCCGTCGCCTGCGGTGCGTTCGTCACGTTTCATCCGTCCTTCGGTTCGGTGGTGTCGTGGACGCGCGGACAACGCGAAGGGCTTCCGCCGTACGTGTCGATGCCGTCGGTGACCCGCAGCGGCGGACCCAACTTCCTCGGCGGCCAGCACGCCCCGTTCGTCATCGACGGTTCCCCCAACTCGACCGGCTTCCGCGTGCGCGACGTGGTGCTGCCGGCGGAGATCAGCGAGAGCCGCGCCGGAACCCGCCGCGAGCTGCGCGCCGCCCTCGACGGGATGAAGCGTTACACCGACCGGCTGGCCGAGGATCCGGCGGTGACGTTTGACCAGTATCTTCAGCAGGGCGTGGACCTGGTGTTGTCCCCCAAGGCGCAGGCGGCCTTCGACCTGGCGCGCGAGGAGGACAAGGTTCGCGAGGCGTATGGACGCAACGATTTCGCGCAGCGTCTGCTGATGGCCCGGCGACTCGTCGAGGTTGGGGTGTCGTGGGTCACGGTGAACTACGGTGGCTGGGACCACCACACCAAGCTCTTTGATGCCTACAAGGGCGACCACGTGAAGAACATGGACCGCGGCGTCGCGGCCCTGATTCGCGATCTCGACGAACGCGGACTGCTCGACTCGACCCTCGTCGTTCTGCTCGGGGAATTCGGCCGGACACCCAAGGTGAACAAGGACGCCGGACGCGACCATTGGCCGCACGCGATGTCCATCCTGATGGCGGGCGCCGGGTGCCCGCGCGGCGGCATCATCGGCGCCACCGACGCCAAGGGCTATGCCGCCGCCGAGAATGTGTATCGGCCCGAGGATTTCGCCGCGTCGCTCTACACCAAAATGGGCATCGATCCCAACCAGGTGCTGCACACCAACACCGGACGTCCCGTGCAGCTCGTGAACAACGGACGCCGGATCCGGGAGCTGTTCGCCGCGTAGTCCGATGCCTGCCTGCGGGATTCGCGGCCGGCTCCCAGCAACCGGCCTTCCCCGAAGCGTTTTGAGCCGTGTGATGCCGTTTTCCTCCCAGCTTCCCGGCGGTCCGAAGGTCCGACGTCGCCTCCGGATCGCAGCCCTTTGGGCATGGCTCGGCGCGACCGGACTCCACGCTGCCGTGCCGGTCCTCGACCACGTCTTCCCCGCAGCGGTACAGATCGGCACCACGAACTCCGTCACCCTCGTCGGGAAATTTGATCCCTGGCCCCCGGAATTGTGGACCGACCTCCAGGGAGTCCGCTTCGAGGCCACCACCAACCAGGGCGTGGTCACCGTCGTGGTGGCCACCAACGCGACGCCCGGACCGGGACTCGTCCGCGCCCACACCGCGGAGGGCGTGAGCGCGCCGCGCTTTCTCATCATTTCGCCATCCCCCCAGACTTCCGAGGTGGAGCCCAATGGCGAACGCACCGCCCCCGAACTCCTGGGCGCCCTGCCGGCGGAGGTCAATGGACGCCTCGAGAAGAATGGGGACGTGGATGGCTACGGTGTCGCGCTCCAGGCGGGTGAGACGCTCGTGGCCTGGCTGGAGGCGTACCAGCTCATGTCCCCGCTGGATCCTGTCCTGCGACTCGTGGATGCCCGCGGGGTCCAGCGGGCCTGGAATCATGATGACGGCCGCACGCTGGACCCGCTGCTGGCGTGGACCGCGCCCGAGGCGGGCACCTACGTCCTGCAGGTGTTCGCGTTCCCACACCCAGCGGATTCCAGCATCCAGTTCAGCGGCAATGCGCGCGGCGTGTACCGGCTTCACGTCACCACCGGACCCGTCGTCCGGTTCACCGTGCCGCTCGGAGGGCGTCCGTCGGAGGGGGCGGGTCCCGAGCTGCGGGGGTGGAACCTGTCCGGGGCCGGGTCGCCGTCCGTCGGTCCCGGGGAGTCGCGCCTGCGCGCGTCCGGACGCGACCTCGTTTTCCTCCCGGGAGCGGAGGCTGCCCTCCCGGATCCGGCACAACCCCTCGTGCCCGCCGGTATGGAGGTGGAGCCAAACGACACGGGCGCGACCGCCACGCCGATTCCGGTACCGGGGACCATGACCGGAAATCTCGACCGCGCCGGCGACGTGGACCGATTCCGCTTTGAGGCGAAAAAGGGGGAACCCCTGATTCTCGAGGTCCAATCCGCGAGCCTCGGATTTTCCCTCGATGCGTGGCTGGCCGTCGAGGAGGTGGGTGGCAAACGACTGGTTCGCAAGGACGACGCGGTGGGGTCGGATCCGCGCCTCGAATGGAGTGCTCCCGAGGACGGCACCTACATCGCCACGGTCGGCAATCTCCTTCAGCGCGGCGGAGAGGACCAATGGTACCGCCTGGGAGTGACGCGGCCTCGTCCCACCCTGAAACCAACCGTCGCGGAAAACGCCTTCACCGCGAACGCCGGCACCACGAACGAGATCAAGGTCGCCCTCGCCCGCAGCGGGGGATTCAACGCGCCGCTGGTGGTATCCGTCCAGGGTCTCCCCGACTCGGTGACCTGCGAACCCGTCCCGGTCAAGGATACCGCGGCCGAGGCGATCCTGAGATTGGTGGTCCGCGAAGGGGCCGCTCCCTACCGGGGATCCTTCCGCATTAAGGCTGCGGAGGAATCGGGCGGAGGGACCCATCCCGTGTCCATGGACCTGATCAGCACGGGCGAGAACAACGGGGTTCCCCAGGGATTCCGGCACCTGGTCGTGGAATCGATCCGGGACTTCTGGTTGACCATTCCGCCGCCACCGCCGCCTCCCGCTCCAAAACCCGAAGAAAAGAAGCCCTGATCCACGTGCCGAACGATGGGAGGGATGGCGTGTCGCCGTCCCTGACCAAGTCCGGGGTTGGCCGTGTGGAGGGAAGGCGGGTGGGATCCCGAACGAAGGGCGTGACCTGATTGGGGACCGCAACATGCGGGTCCCTCCCGTGCCGAACGATGGGAGGGATGGCGTGGAATGGGACCACAACGGATGAGGGTTGCATCCCGCCAGCGCCAGACCTACGGCGTCTCGGGCTTCAGTACGACCCCCATGATGTTGCCCACTCGCCGGATCACATTGCCCGTTGCGCGAAGTTCCAGGACGTGGCGTCCCCCGGCGGGAAACGTGACGGTTCCCAGCTTGAGAGGGATCAGGTCGAAGCCGACGTATCCCGGCCCCATGGTGAACCGCTTCACCTCTCCGTTGACGCGGAGTTCCATTTCCGCCCCCGGGCTGTCGAGGTCGCTGGCCTGGAGCACTTCGACGGCGTATCGGCCAGGCTGGTCGATCTGAAATTCCCACTCCACCCAATCCGTCAGGCGGGTCCAGCCCATCAGCCCATTCCGACGGGCGTTGTGTTGGTAGTGGAGGTTGATGCCATGGACGATCGCGTTGGTGGCCCCCAGCGTCACGACGCCATCCGCCCCCGGTCGCACGAACAACGCCTCGGCGGATCCGGCGGGCCGTACCGCGATGCCCGTGATCTTCCGGTTGCTGTCCCCCAGGAATCCCCGGATCCGCCCCATCTCCTCATCGAGCTGGTTCACCACGTCGCGGTGCTCCGCGGAGACATCGCGGGTTTCGCCCGGGTCTTCGTCCAGACGATACAAGGCGGGCGGGGCCTGATTGGGAGCGTAGGCACCCGGGCCGGGCCGGCCGCCGGTTCCCGGATGTTCCAGGTGTTGATAGGTGTGCGGGGCCACGCGCTTCCAGGGGCCCAGTCGCATCGAGTTCAGGGCGCCGTCGTAGTAACCGGGAAAGAA
>JAEUHD010000023.1 GCA_016793645.1 Verrucomicrobiales bacterium | reverse complement strand
CTGGAAGGATCCCGCCGAGTTCTACAACGACGGTCAGGCCTTCAAACTCTGCGCCCGCGACGCGTCGGGAACCATTCTCACGATCATCGGGGACAACTACTACGGCTACTGCAAGAAGGAGGTGAAGACCCAGATCAGTTTCGCCGCAAACCTGTTCGGGCTCGCCGAGGAGGAGCACGCCGGCGGTGCCCTCGTGTTCCCACGATACGATCTTGCGGGAGAATACGACGGGCGCGCACACCTTCAGGATTTCCCTCAACGCATCGCCGAGGTCCGCGCCCTGTTCGCCGACGACCTCGAATTCCGTCCCGAGGGTCATGCGGTGGACCGCAGGATTTCCTCCATCCTCTGCGTCCCCGAGACGGCGCGCTTCGCACTGGAGACCCAAACCGTCACCTGGGAGTCCGAAGGTGAAACCCGGTCCATCAAGCTTCTCCTCGACCATCATTATCTACTTCCGAGCGGATTCGCGATCCATCTGGAACAACCCGTGGGCAACCGGGCCTGGAGGCTGATCGGCACCCGTCCGGATGGCACCCTCTGCCACAAGCCCTGCACGGTGAGCGGAGGCGGCAAGTCCGAAATCTCCAAACCGATCACCGACGCCATCATTCACGGTCCGGTGTTCGTCGCGAACTACCAGAAGGACTTTGACGAGGTGGAGGCCCTGGTCCGCCGTGACTATTCCCACCGCTTCCGCGACCCGTCGCGGAATGGAAAGGACACACGCAGCATCCTGTCGCCACTTCGATCACTCGGGAGCGTCATCAAGCTGCTCACTCCCAGCCGGGAGGACTACTGCGACGACTACAACGTGTGGCTCAACTCGATTCCCCAACACATCAAGGAGCTGGTGTTTGTAGTGAAGCGATTCTGGAAGCCGTCGTGGGGCGAACAGTGGCGGGACCAGTTCGCGGTGGACATCGTCAATGGGGCGCCCTCCAACGAACTTCGCCTCGGGCGCAAGAAGCTGGCGACCCAGTTTCTCCGGGTTGGATACGACACGGAGGGATCCTGGAGAACCTTTGGACTTCGGAAGGATTTTCATCCCGCAGCCAAGATCCAGGCCGAGGACGACATCACCGCATCCGTGGTTGTTCCGAGGGCAGCCCTGGGGGCCGACGCACCCGATAATCCTCCGGCGCATTCCCTGAAGTTTGTGCTGAATTGCGAAAACCGCCTGTTTCAGCGTCCCGACGACGCCATTGTCCGAGGCTATGATCACCAAACCGAACGGGAGTTCGCCGAGGGGGGCAATTTCTACTCCAACTACGCACCGCTGAGCCAGGACGACGCCCGGGCGATTCGGGAGGATGCCATCGGATTCCATCAATTCACGCGGCCGATCCAGCAACTGATTGAGACGGTCGCCGCCGGTGATCATCCCTCCTTCCTGGTTTGTCCGGCCTTTCCCCGAATCGTGGAAGGAAAGCCGTCCCGCAATCCACGGTATCTGCAGCGCCGCCCCGACCTCGCGGACCCGGTGGCCGTCCGACTCGCGGAACTGGCGCAGCGCCTTGCCCGGCGCCTGCCGCCGGAACGCCCGCTGCACGTTCCGGTGCGGGCCATCCTCGCGGGCCGGCGCAACAATCCGGCGGAGGACAAGATCCGTTCCCTCGCCTGCTACGGCCCCATTCACTACATGGAGCTTCCGGAATTGTTCATGGAGTTCATTTCGTCCATGACCGGAAAATCCCCCTCGACCACGGGGGCCGGAAGCGAAGGTGCCCTCACCAAGGGACCGTTCAACGCCCTGCTCCCCGTCTACGACCTGAATGCGGCGCTGGTCGGCTATATTGTGAGCGGTTATCCATGCTTCCTGACCAGTGCGGGGTGCCTGGGGCCCCACGTTCGCGTCGACCATGACATCTCGCTCCTCGTGCCGGAAGTGTGGTGCCGGATGGGGGAGGCGGAGCGGGATCCGGACTGGCTGATTGCCGAGGGCATGCTGGAGCCGGTTCCGGATCTCGAATTCCAGGGGCGGACGATCCCCGCCAGCCGGCTCGGCTACCGGATCACGCACACCTTCGTGAACCGCTTCTTCGGCCGCATTTTCAATCATCCCCACGCGGTTCTTCCGGATGAAATGCTCCGGCCGGAGCGACAGGACCTGGCCGAGTTTGTGGACGCGGTCGAGAATGTGGTTGCGACCCACAAGCGGGTGGCATCCGCCTATTTCGAGGACGGGTCGCTGGAGGCCGCATGCCCTCCGTTGCGGGCCCTGCTCCATTGCATGAGGGACGGACATTTCGAGGGACGGCCGGTTTCCCACCCGGAAATCCGCGCCCTGTTCAGTCGGGATCAGCTGTTGAAGAGCGAGTGGTACCACGCGCGGCTCGCCGCGCGTCAGAAGGTGGACGTCCGCCTGTGGCAGCGCCACGTGGCGTATCTCGAGAAGTTCGTGAACAAGCCGCATTACGCGGCGGAATGTGAGCGCCTGGGAATGCGGGAACGCCTGAGTTACGCCCGGGTCATGCACGACCGTGTCAAGCGGCCGTCCCATCTCGAATCCCTGCGGGGAACCCTGGGAGCGGAACCCTCCCTGGTTTCCTGAAGCATCCGACCGGCGTCCGCGCGTCCAATGGCCCCCGTTCCCATCCTGTCCGTCCTCGGGCTCACCAAAGCCTATGACAGTGCCAGCCACCGCCTGACGGTCCTCAACTCGGTGAATTTCGAGCTCGGGGCCGGGGATACCCTCGCCGTGGTGGGACCCAGTGGAAGCGGGAAGACGACGCTGCTCGGTCTGTGCGCGGGTCTCGACGCTCCCACGTCGGGAACCGTTCGAATTTCGGGCAAGAGCCTGGAGGCTCTTGACGAGGACGCCCGGGCGCAGATCCGGAACGAGCATGTGGGCTTCATATTCCAAAGTTTTCAGCTGCTGCCGACACTCAGTGCCCTGGAGAATGTGCTGGTTCCCCTTGAATTGAGGGGACTGGGTGGCGCGGAATCCCGGGCTGCAACCCTGCTCTCCAAGGTGGGGCTCGGAGAACGCCTCCACCACTATCCCGCACAACTGAGCGGGGGCGAACAGCAACGGGTGGCGCTGGCCCGCGCCTTCGTCACCGAACCCCAGCTCCTCTTCGCCGACGAGCCGACGGGAAACCTTGACGGCGACACCGCCCGTCACATTGCGGACATGATCTTTGAACTCAACGCTGCTGCGGGCACGGCCCTCGTGCTGGTGACCCACGACCTGGAGTTGGCCCGGAGATGCCGCAGAATCCTCAGCCTGCGGGCGGGTTCCGTCGTGACTCTGGAGTAATATCCCCGGGCACGCGGTCGGATTTCCGATTTGCCCGAGGGCCCCGGGCGAGTATCAAGGCCCCTGTGAATGAACTGCCCGAGGATTCGGACGAGACCATGGTCTACCGGAAGGCCGACATCGAAGACTGGTCTCCCCAGGGGATCCCGGAGGACCTGAGGCAATGGCAACCGGCCGTCCGGCTGGTCCGGCTGGTCTCCGAGGCTGCCGGGCAGGTCGCCCCCGAATCGGATGCCCTGCCGGCGGCGCGCCGCCTTTCCGGAATCCTGCTGTGGTGCCTCGCCACCGGACGCTACTCATCCTGGGATATCGAGGCGCTCTGCGACGAGGAACCCCTCGCACGCCACCTGGCCGGAGGTTTGAATCCGAGTCACGCCGACATTCATCGATTCCGGCGTCAGCATGAACCCGCACTCACCCGGGCGCTGGAGGAACTCGTCCGGAATTGTGCCCCCAAGGATCTTCAGGCCGACTTTGGCGCCGAGGCCTTGCGGCGCTACGAGCGGGCCCGGTTTGCCGATACCCAGGCTCCCGAATAGCCCGCCGGATCCCACTCCCCATGGACAGGGTCGTGAACGCACTCAACCGTCGGGGGTTCCTCAAGACGGCCACCGGGGCGGCCTGGTTCGGGACCACCGTGTTTGCGGCGGACGACTCGGCGCGGAAGGAACGGGAGCGACGCATTTCCGGGTTGCTCTATGGCACTGCATTCGGGGACGCCTTCGGAGGCCCCATCGAGTTCCAGGATCCGGACCAGGTCCAAAAACTTCCGACACCCCCCCGACGATGGCGGGAGGGATACGTCCTTGACCGGCAGGAGCGCACGGCCCTGGCGGACCGTATTCGGCTTCGGGCCTATGATCCCCTTCGCCCGGTTCCCGAATCCTATGGACAATGGAACCCCCATGCGGCGCCCGGCACGATCACCGACGATACGCGCCACAAACTGATTCTCCTTTACGCCCTCCACCAAGCGGATCGACGGAACCGCTGGCCTGTGGGTGCCCGGGAGATGGCCCAGGCTTTCCTGGATTGGCCCGCGGAGAAGGCGGTTTCGGGAAATCCCGGCTACGGTCCCCTCGCTGCCGACTGGCTTGAAGAGTGGCAATTGGCCGCTCGCTGGATCCTGGGGGAGCGCGATGCCCGACGAGCCAGACCTCCGGAACGCATGTGGCAGGGACTCCCCACCTGCTGCGGGCAGATGACCTCACTGCCGCTGGCGGCATTGTTCCCGGGCAGGCCGGAGGAGGCATACCTGGCCGCGTGGCGGATCGGGTTCTTCGACAATGGCTGGGGCAGGGACCTCAACGCGGCGACCGTGGCGGGCCTGTCCGTCGCCCTGACGCTGACTCCGGATCCCTCCGCGCCACGCGAGGCGTGGAATCGAATCCTTGCCGCCATGCGACAGTGCGATCCTTTTGGCTATTCCAAGATCCGATGGACACAACGGGCCGTAGATCGATGGCTGGACTATGCCCTGAGGACAGCACGGGAATCGGGTGGGCAACCGGCCCGAATGTTCGCAGCGTGGGACACCGAGTTCCGCGACCATGCCAAATGGGAGGCGCAAATCCCGTTCGTCGTGATGATCGGTTGCCTTTCCCTCTGCGAGTTTGATCCCCTGGCAAGTCTCCAACTCTCCCAGGAGTGGGGCTGGGATACGGATTCCTATGCCCAGCTCCTCGGGGCGTTCGTGGGAGCCCTATACGGACCCGCGATCTTCCGAAGGGAATGGCTGGAGGCGGTTGAATCCGGACTCAACCGGGATTTCGGATTCGCGCTCAGGAGCGAAGCGGAATTCCTTGCCGGTCTGGCTGAGGACTCACACCCGCGGAGGCAGCTCATCGGAGAATGAACCCCGGATCAGAGATCCGGCGGTCCAATCGCCTCGAGGCGGAGCAATTCCCCGCCCTCATACGCCGTGATGGGCACCTCCCAACGCTGGCGGGAGCCGTCGCCAGGGATGAGCGAGGGCAGGATTGAACTCCAGTATCCCCGGGATTCAGCGCGGGCCGAGTACGGTGCGGACAAAAGGTCGTAGCGCCAGTTCCAAAGGCTCTCAAACTCGACAAAGACCCGCCCCCCCTCGACGCGGACCGTCAGGACGGGCCGGGTGACATGGATCGTGAACCGCTGCCGATCCGTCCCCTGGGGCAGCCCGCTGTCGGCCACCCCGACTTCGAACGAGTAATCCCCCATTCCGAGGGCGGTCCATTCAAACACCCGCGCCACCGAATCCACGATGGCGGTCGGATCCCCGCTCAGCACCTCGAAAACAAAACCGTCCTGGCGAGGTTCATCCTCGTCCGATACGTCCAGTGGGATCAGGACCGGTTCCCCCAGCGGCACCTCAACATCCGCAACCGGAAACAAAAGCGGGGGTGAATTGATTTCGAGCACGACGATGGTGAATTGATTGGTCGCGGTCAGCGCTCCAATCCCGTCGTCCATCACCTGAACCACAATCCGATTCGTCGACGGTCCCTGGGCCTCCGTCGGCGTCCAGGTCACCACGCCCTGCGGACTCACCTTCAACCCCACCGGACCCTGGATCAGCGAATACCGCAATCCATTGGACGGAATGTCGGAATCCAGAGCGAGAATCGAGAACTCGAAGGGTTGCAGCTCCGGAATGGTCTGGTCCGAGATTTCCAGGAACAAGGGCGGATGATTCTCTTCAACCACCGTCACATGGAACTGGTTGGTCGCGCTGAGCGGAGGCACGCCGTCGTCGGTCACCGTCACCACCACGTCGGTCTCCATCGGCCCCTGCTCCTCCGTCGGCACCCAGCGCAGCACGCCTGCCTCCGATACCGTCATCCCCGCCGGTCCGCTCACCAGCTGGTACCGCAGCCCGTTCCGAGGCAGGTCCCCGTCCTCCGTCTCCAGCGGAATCTCCAATTCCTCCAGCTCCGCCATCGTCCGATCCCCGACCGGCACCATCACCGGCGCGCGATTCACCTCCCGCACCACCACCACAAAGCTGTTCGTCGTGCTCTTCGCCGGTATCCCCCGGTCCGTCACCTTCACCACCACCGGAA
>JAEUHD010000002.1 GCA_016793645.1 Verrucomicrobiales bacterium | reverse complement strand
CGGAGTGGTGACGGGCTTTGGGGATCACGATATTGCGGTGCGGTTCCGCAATGGGGCCGGGGTGACGACGCCGGTTCTGAGCCGGCGGGTCTCCTCGGCGACGACCCTGGTGGTGGAGTTTGCGGCGTCCTCCGTGGGGGCCACCGCCGGCGCCAACACGATTGAGATCGTGCGGACGGGTCCGAATCCGCCGGAGCTGACGTCCAACTGGATCCAGTTTGACTACCTGCGGCTGGAGTCGCTTCCCGGGGGGTCTGCCGGGACCGGAGCCCTGAATCTCGCGCCCGTCGCGCCTGGCGTGCATGCCGGGTTGGAGTCGAGATGGGATGATCCGGCGATGGCCGATCTGGCCGAGGTGCATCAGGGAATGGTGTCCGTATTGGGTTCGGACTACCTGACCTTGTCGTATCGCCAGTCGGTACCAGCGCCGTCCGGAGTGCGGTTTTGGGTCGAGGGATCCTCGGACCTGAGTCGGTGGTCCACGGAAGGCATGGCGCTCCTGAGTTTTGAGGAGGAGGAGGATTCGGTGCGGATCACCATCCGGGATGGCGTGCCCCTGGGCGAAACGGCCCACCGATTCCTCCGGTTGAGGGTGGGTTCCGAGGATGGCGGACGCGATGGAAACCCGTCGGGAGCCCCCGGCCACTGACCTGATCCCTTGGAAGACGTTGGAATGCAACCGTCCGGCGGACCCGTCGTGCGCGTTGCGGGCGGATAGGGTGACAGGTTCAACATTGTCAGACCGCTGTCGGCGTAGCCGCCGACGGGAGGAGGCGCCATTTGCGTCTTTGGGTGTGGGCCGAGGCTCCGGAGCCGCCGCACGTCCGGGGGACGTCAGCGCGTCGTTCCCTCCGCGGCTACCCGGCGTAGCCGACGACGGGAGGAGCCGCAATATACGACTTTGGGGATAGATGACAGGTTCGAAGTTCGTGCTTCCCAGGCAGGCAGGGCTTCACTCCGCCTCGCGAGTTTCAGGCGGATTCGTAAACCCTGCAGAGACCCCTTCGCCCGGAGGATTAGAGATTCCGCGCGAAACTTTCGGCGCGCCCTTCGTAAGAACGTGATGCCGGGACCGTGTAGGACCCTGGCCAACGTTTACCTTCTGAATCCCATGAGACTTGCTCGTTCCCTCATCGCTGCGCTCGCGGCACTGGTGTTGTCCCACCTTTTCGCCCCATCCGCCACGGCGCAGGCCAATGCGCCGGCCATCAAGAGCACCCGTCTGACCGGCAGTTCGCTGAGCGTTCAGGGGGAGAACCTCCCGGTAGGGCCCCTGGTGGTCCGGTTCAACGGTGTGCTGTTGGCCGCGAGCTATGATCGGACGGCCCAGCAAATCGCCGCCACTGTTCCGGTGGCTCCACCCGCAGGCACGTACCTGTTGACCATCTCCAAGTCGAACACGCTGCTGGCCTCTGCGGACGTGACCGTGGGTGCCGTGGGACCCCGTGGGCCTGCCGGACCCGCGGGACCGACAGGTCCCGCGGGAGTTCCCGGCCCGCAGGGGCCGCAGGGTCTCACCGGCCCTGCCGGTCCGACAGGCCCGCAGGGGCCGCAAGGACGGCGAGGAGTTCCCGGACTCTCCATCGTGTGGCGTGGCGAGTGGAGCCCCACCACTCTCTATGCGGTCAATGATGCCGTTTCCCTGAATGGTTCGTCCTACATCGCCAAGGTGTCGGTTGCCGGGGCCTCGCCCGACCTGTCCCCGGTGCTGTGGGATGTCCTGGCCTCCGCCGGAATCGCCGGCCCGGCGGGTCCCACGGGCCCTGCGGGTATTCCCGGGTTGCCCGGGGCGCCCGGGGTGGCCGGGCCGGAAGGCGTGCAAGGTCCCCAAGGCGTGCCGGGACCCGTTGGACTCCAGGGACCGGTCGGACCCGCCGGCGTCCCGGGGCCGAAGGGGGATCCGGGCGAGACCGGCCCGGCAGGACCTGCCGGGCCCGCCGGAAATGCCCTGCCAGGCACCATGGTGGTGAGCGCCTCTCCCAGCGTGCCCGGTTACTCCTCCACCCGTCAGGTTCTTCGCTTTTTTGACACCTGGGCCACCAAGGCTCCCATGCCGACCCCTCGATACTACTGCGCGGTGGTGGAATTCGGCGGCAGAATCTTTGCCATCGGTGGATATGGGCCCACCCCAGGGGTGGTTTCGGCGGCCATCGAGGAGTTCGATCCGTTGAACAACGTCTGGACCTCGAAAGCTCCCCTCGTGACACCGGTGGCTGGGGCTTCCGCTGCTTTCGACCCGGATAGAAACAGGATTTGGATTACCGGCGGCCAGACCGCAGACGGCAATTATAGCTCCGTGGTCCAGTACTTCGATGTGGAGAATTCCACCTGCCACCTGGCGTCGGGAACGTTGCCGGGAAACCGGGCCTATCACACCTCAGTGTACGTGTCCGATGGCAGACGCCTCTTCCTGATGGGTGGAACCCAATCCGGCTTTGACATTTTTAATACGGGCGGCCTTTACGGTTATCGCGTCTCAGGAACGCGGGTGGATCGTCAGTTCCCGGGGGCCGCGTTTTCGGACAACAAGGTCTACCTCATCGGCGGCTATTCGACTTCTGGCTATGAGAGTTCGGTGGAGATGTGTGACGTCGACGCAGGCTTCAGCTCCAACCAATTCACCTGGACTGCCAAGGCTCCGATGATCTCCGGACGCTCTGGCACCCAGTGCGTTGTGGATCAGGGGAGGATTCTGACGGTCGGCGGCTACGGGCCCGACGGTGCGGGCGGTATTGATGAGTACAATATCGAGTCCGATGCCTGGACAAGGACGGCCGGGTTGACGCTTCCCGACCGATGGCTCACCGGGCTCGCCTTCCTGAATCAGAAGTTTTACTTCATGGGAAGCTACGGGGCCGGCGGTCGGGTGGATGAGTATGTGCCCGGACCTGCGGCGTACATCCTGTTCAAGAATTGACCGGTTCCGGAAGGGCAAGGGGCAGGACTTGCCTGGCCTGCCGCAGGTCCGCCGGATCCCACTGGACGCCGCCGTCCGTTTGCCCGACCGGAAGGCTTGGGGCCAACGAGGGACAGGACGCATTCCAGCGAATGCCGTCGAACTTGTGATCCGGAGGGCGCGCCCGTAGGTTTCCGCCGCCATTCCATGCGACTCCCCTTCTGGGATAGGGTGACAGGTTCAACATTGTCAGAAGGCTACCCGCGTAGCCGCCGTCGAGCAGTTCGTCCGGGTGAACGGGCGATGGGTCAGCGGCCCGCATCGCTGAGGAACGCGGTCAGGACGTGGCCTTCGGCGCCGGGGAGCTTCACGCCCAGGAGGTGGGCGATGGTGGGGGCGATGTCGGTGTTATGGATCCATCCGGGCTTGGGTCCCGGCCGGATTCCCCGGCCCCACGCGACGAACAGGGCGTTCATGCGCGGATTTCGCGAGAGAAAACCGTGATACCCAAGATTGGCTCCGGTCTGGGCGATGTCCGTGATGGAATCCTCACCCCGCGCCTCGTTGCCGAAGGCGTAGCCGGGCTTGGCCACCAGGACGAGATCCGCCATTTGCGAACCCTGCCCGGGAACTGGGAGATGAAGTGCCGGGAATTGCTCTTCAGTCAGAATCTCGGCAATGCCCTCCTGGTCCTTCAGCAATTCGAGGACCTGGGTGCGATCCGCCGACCGGGTGGCGGGATCCGGAAGATAGACGAAGGCGGTTCCGCCTTCGGAGATGGATTGGGCCCGCGCCTTCAGGAATCCGGGGGCGGATCCGACCTCCAGGAGACCCGCCTTCCGAAATCGGACATTGGGCTGGATGAGTTTCTGTGCGGAGTCGAATCCATGGTCGGCGGTGACGAATACGGTGGTGCGATCACGGATCCCTGCGGCGTCCACGGCGCGCAAGACGTCGGCCAGTTGGGCATCCGCCACGGCAAGCGCGGTGTAGGCGGCGGGGGATTGCGGACCGTAGCGATGCTGGATGGAGTCGCAGATCAGCATGTGGAACAGCAGCAGATTGGGGCGCCGTTCCCGAACCACATGGGTTGCGGCCGCGGTCCACACCTGGTCCCGCACCGCCGCGCTGCGTCCCTTGAAGGCCGCGTCGTCCGCACTTTCCAGGATTCGCGCTGCGAGGAGTTCCTCGCGCAGTCGCGGCGTCATGAAGCGCAGGGGTTCCGGCACATCGGGAAAGGAATCTTCCAGGGAGGTGGCGCCCCGGGTGCATGGCCAGTTGATGTCCGCCACGCGCAGGCCGGCTTCATGAAGACGGTCATAGAGGGTGGGGACGGCGACCAGGTCGGCTTTGGGTCGCGCAGGATCAATGGTCAGCGGGCGACCCGGACCCGGGCGGGTCAGGACGCCATTGAAGAGCACCGAATGGCGGTCCGGGCCCACGCCGGTGACAAGGGTGGTGTGATTGGGCCAGGTGACGGCGGGACTGGCGACCTCCATTCCCTCCGCAACCGCGCCTTCGCGCACGAGGCGGCGCAGGGTGGACAGGGGAGCATTGGAGTCGGAGAGGTAGAACGCCCCCGCACCATCGATCGTGATGAGCAGGACATGGTTGGAAGGGGCTCCGCCTGTCGGGAGGATCGACTTCAAGGCGACCGTGAGGGCGAACAGGACGCGGCTCCACCGGCCGGGAAGGCGATTCATCGAGAGCGGTGTACCGTTTCAAGGCTGCTCGCTCAAGCCGTCGCGTCCGCGCGTCGGTTGAATCCCGGGAGGGTGGGTCCAGTCGGAAGCGGGTATGTTGAATCGTCGCACCTTTGTTCGGGCCACCCCGGGGCTTCTGGCGGCGGTGCTGGCGGCACCGGCGCAGGGCGGGGAGGCGTCCGGGCGACCGCCGGTCATCGGGCGCAGTCGGAGGAAGCCAGGGGCCGGGGATGGCGTGGGAAATCTGGACCTCGGAGACCGGAAGTCGCTGCGGATTCTCCAATTCACCGACAACCATTTCTTTTGCGGGGTGGAGGGCCTGACCGTCAGTGAGGACGACCGGGCGACCGAGCGGGACTGGCAGGCATTTGTGCGGGTGTTTCGTCCGGACCTCCTGGTATTGTCCGGTGATCTCTGGCACGACAATCCTGGCGGGCGTGGCCAAAGGACGCTCGAATTGATTCTGCCGCGGCTGGAACGGTTGGAGATTCCCTGGGCCACCTGTTGGGGAAATCACGATCAACTGGATGACTTTCAGGCGGGTCACGACGCCCTGGAGGCCACCCGGAATTCCCTGTACCGGGGAGGCGCCACCCATGGGGATTACCGGGTGGAGGTTCGCACTCGCCACGGTGTGGCGGCGCAATTGTGGTTCCTCAACAGCAATCAGTTTGGACTGACCGACTGGCAGTTGGCGTGGCTCCGGAAGTCCCGCGCCGCATTGACGGCGTCCCCGGCGGTGCCCGCGCTGGCCTTCTTTCACATCCCGCTGCTGGATCAGAAGACGTTGTATCAGCGGAACCGGACCCCGGGCGTGTGCCAGGAGGAGGTTTGTTTCGAGCGGGAGTCGGGGCGGGCTCTTCCGGTTCTGGCGGAATCGGGGGCCATCCGGGCGACCTTCTGCGGTCATGACCATGTCAATGATTACGCCGTCCGGGCCCGTGACGTGGACTTGGTTTACGGCCGCGCCACCGGCTATTCCGGGTATGGCGGTGAGAAGCTTCGGAAGGGCGCCAAGCTGATCGAATTGGATTTCGCGGATGGGCGATATCACCAGCGAACGGTCTTCGCGGATGGAACGAGTTGGGAGCCGGTGTGAGGACTGTGTCTCCGCGGGGACGGGGATGGGGAGCAGCCTAAAGGCTGGACTACGAACAGGCGTTTGTAGTGCAGGCTTTAGCCTGTCCTGCGGAGGTGAAGTGTTTGCGGGGCGGGAGACGAGGGAGGGGAGCAGCCTAAAGGCTGGACTACGAACGGGTGTTTGTAGTGCAGGCTTTAGCCTGTCCTTTTGGGCGGTGCCCGCGGCTCGCATTCCGCGAGTGTCCGGCGTAAGGTCACCGCATGCCCTCCGAAGTGACCCGCCTCCTGGATCGGGTGGATCGTCAGGACAAGTCGGCTGCGGAGGAATTGCTGCCGTTGGTTTATGAGGAACTTCGTCGGTTGGCGGCGATCCGTCTGGCCCAGGAGTCGGAGGGGCAGACGTTGCAACCCACCGCGCTGGTCCATGAGGCGTGGATCCGGCTGGTGGGGCATTCGCATCAGGAGTGGCGCGGGCGCGGACATTTCATGGGGGCGGCCGCGGAATCCATGCGGCGGATCCTGATTGATCGGGCGCGACGTCGGAACCGGGCACGGCATGGCGGAGGGCTTCGCCGGGTGAACCTCGATTCGGTGGATGTCGCCGTGTCCACGGACGACGAGACGCTGCTGCGTCTGGACGAGGCCCTCGAGAAACTGGCCTCGGAAGCGCCGGACAAGGCGGAGTTGGTAAAGCTCCGCTATTTCGCCGGACTCGGCCTGGCGGAGGCGGCGTCGGCCCAGGGGATTTCCCTCGCCACAGCCAAGCGGCACTGGGCGTATGCCCGCGCCTGGCTGCTGTGCGAACTCAGGATGGCGGACGATCCGGAAGCGAATCCCGGGCAGGTATCTGGAACGCTCCCCGCCCAGTAACTCCGTGGCCCGCACGGGGCCGGGAACCGGCGCGAGGGGGTGGGTGTCCCCGGGACATCCGCCGACCGCGTACGAAAGTTTGCGATTGCCTGAGCCGTTTTGAGTCGCTGCGACGCCATTCAGGGAAAAGGCCCCGAACTCGACATGAATCCAGACCACCGCCTCGCCCAGGACCTGTTTGCCCGCGCGCTGGAATTTCCGCCCGGGGAACGCGCGGCGTTTCTCACGGGCGCCTGCGGGAGCAATCTCCCGTTGCGCCACCGGGTGGAGGCATTACTGGCGGCGTCGGAGGAGGCGACGGGGTTTCTCCCGGAGGATCCGTCGGAGAAGTCCGCAACCACCGTGCTTCAGGAGGCGTCGTTGACGGAGGAGGTCGGGACCCAGATCGGGCGGTACAAGCTGCTGGAGAAGCTGGGCGAGGGGGGATTCGGGTCCGTTTGGGCGGCGGAGCAGAAGGAACCGGTCCGCCGCCGGGTGGCGTTGAAGATCATCAAGCTCGGCATGGACACCCAGCAGGTGGTGGCGCGCTTCGAAGCGGAACGTCAGGCGCTGGCCATGATGGATCATCCCAACATCGCCAAGGTGCTGGACGCCGGAGCCACGGAGACCGGACGTCCGTACTTCGTCATGGAACTGGTGAAGGGCATCGCCATCACCAAGTACTGCACCCACGAGAATCTCCCCACCGGGGAACGGCTGGACCTGTTCATCAAGGTGTGTCAGGCCATCCAGCACGCGCACCAGAAGGGAATCATCCATCGGGACATCAAGCCCTCCAACATCATGGTCACCCTGCACGACGGCGTGCCGGTGCCCAAGGTCATCGATTTCGGCATCGCCAAGGCCACGCAACAGGAACTGACCGAGAAGACCATCTACACCCAGTACAGCCAGTTCATCGGAACCCCGGCCTATATGAGTCCGGAACAGGCGGAGATGAGCGGGCTGGACATCGATACGCGGAGCGACATCTACAGCCTGGGCGTGCTGCTCTATGAACTGCTGACCGGCGCCACGCCGTTTGATTCCAAGGAGCTGCTGAACTCGGGCCTGGAGGGCATGCGGAAGATCATCCGGGAGCGCGAGCCGATCCGGCCTTCGACGCGTCTCCGGCAGACCCAGACCGTTGCGACGTCCCCGGAGGCGGTTCGGGTTCCACGTCCCACGGTTCTGGCCTCCGATCTGGACTGGATTGTGATGAAGTGCCTGGAGAAGGACCGGGCCCGACGCTACGAGACGGCCAACGGCCTGGCGTCGGATCTGCGGCGTCATCTGGATCACGAGCCCATCGTCGCGCGGCCGCCCAGCACGTCCTACCGGCTCCAGATGGCATTGCGCCGCCACCGGCTCGCCTTTGCCGCGGCCGGTGCCGTCACGGCGGCCCTGGTGATCGGCATCGCGGTCAGTGTCTGGCAGGCGCGGCGGGCCGTGCATGCGAGGGACGAGGCCCAGCGCGCCCGCCAGGCCGAGCAGGACCAGACGCGGAAGGCGTTGGAGGCGCAGGCCCAGGCGGAGCAGGCGGCGAGGAAGTCCCGAGAGGCGGAGAAGGCGGAGCGTGATCAGCGCGAGGTTGCCGATGTCCGCCGTCGCGAAAGTCAGGACCGGTTGGTCCGCATGCGGGTGGCCAATGGCAACCGGCTGGCGGAGCAGGGGGATTCCCTCAACGCCCTCGCGTGGTTTGTGAATGCGCTCGAACTCGACCAGGCGGATCCGGTCCGGGTGGACATGCATCGCCGCCGCATCGAGGCCCTGCTGGTCCGAAGTCCCCGCATTGTGCAGATCTGGGAGGAAGGCACCCTGATTCCCTTCGGGTTCAGTCCCGATGGACGGGCCTGCCTCACCGGGGTCACCACAACCAACGCGATTTACAAGGAGCGTTCGGAAATTCGGCTCTGGGATACGTCCACCGGGGACCTGCTGCTGAAGCCGCTGGCCTTCGACACCCGGCTCCAGAGCGCGGGTTTTGTCCCTGGGAATCGGTCCTTCTACTCCGTGGTGGGCGGGGAGTTGCGGGTTTGGGATCGAACCACGGGCCTGCCTGTTTCCGCGGCGATGCCCCACCAAAGGTACTATAACGCGACGCCTGCATTCATTCCGGACGGGACCCGGGTCCTCACGGTATTGACAGCTTCGGGCGGGGACGATTACGGGAACGAAGATCAGGTGGTGGTGCGGGATGCCGTGACCGGGATCCCGATCGGCAAGCCGGTTCCCGTCCGGGCCCGCGTCTGGAGTCTGGAGTTTCTACCCGGCGGTCAACGGTTCCGAGTGAACATGGTGGATGATGCTGCGGGGGAATTCCTGGTTCGGGAGTACTCCGTGGAGACGGGCGATCCCCTGGCAACGTCCGGGCGCACCGATGCCAGGAGAACCTGGCCCTTGGGTGATTGGCGGGTGGCCTATTGGGAGAGTAGTGATTCCTTGCGGATTCGCGACATGCGCACCGGTGAAAGTTCCCCGCCCATTCAACATCGGGGAATGATCTATCGCCCGAAGTTCTCCCCAGACGGGTCGCGCCTGGGGACTCCCAGCTACGATGGCACGGTCGGCCTATGGGACCCGAAGACCGGTGCCCGGTTGACCCCTCCCCTGGTGCACGAGCATGTCGTCGGCGTCGTGAACTTCAGCGCGGATGGCCAGCGTCTGATCAGCGGGAGCTATGATTTTACCGCGAGGGTTTGGGATCCTCGGACGGGAAACCCGGTCGGGCCTCCGCTTCCGCACAGCGGCACGGTCGTGACAACCGCGGAACTCAATGGCGATGGGACCCGGGCTCTGGTCCGCAGCGGAAACCTTCTGCTGTTGTGGAATCTCGCCGCCAGCGAGGGGGAGCCCCGGAGGTTGAAGCACCCGGAGGGCGCTTCCCAGATGCGTTTCCGTCCGGGCACCCAGGAATTGCTCACCGCGGGAAGGGACGGATCCGTCCGGATGTGGACGCTGACCCAGTCCACTCCGCGGTGGGACGTCGGGGGGCACCTGGGGCCGGTTCATTCTGTGGCCTTTACCTCCGATGGTCGGCTCGCGGCGACTGCGGGAGAAGATGGCATGGTCCGTCTCTGGGATCCCGAAACGGGACGACCGGTCGGTATTCCCCTTCGCCATGAGGTGGTGGTGAAGCATGTGGAGTTCAGTCCTGATGGGCGACGGTTGCTGGCAGTCTGTGCCTCGAACGAGGGCGGGGATGTGGAGCGGAGAATCAAGGCGCCTTCCGTGGAGTCCGCGGTGGGAACCGGGGGTGGTCGGGTACGGGTGTGGGATCTTCAGCAGGGAAAACCCGAGTGGGATCTCGTGCATCCGGAAAGCCTGATCGTCGCACACTTTAATCCCAATGGAGGGTCCATTGTGACGGCGACGGATACGGGGGATCTGTGCGTCTGGTCCTTGAGGAATGACGGGCTCCCGCGGCGGTTGGCGGAGGTTCTTCCCTGGGAGGTTCGCAGTGCGGAGTTCAGCCCGGACGGACGCCGGGTGGTCGTTGCCCTCCTTTCGGGCGGCTCCGATCCCCTGATGGCCCGGGTCTTTGACGCGGAGACGCTGGTGGAGGTCCTGTCGCCCCTGCCGCACAGCGATGGGGTGAGCTATGCCCGCTACAGTCCGGACGGACGCCGAATCGGGACTGCAGGTGAGGACCACGCCCGGATTTGGGATGCCGAAACAGGGGCGCCCATCAGTCCGCCTCTTCGCCTCCGCGGACAGGTCCGCCGCCTGACGTTCAGTCCCGACAACCGGATGTTGATTGCAGTGGGGGATGGAGGAGTGGCCCAGGTCTGGGACGCTGCCTCGGGAGAACCCGTGACTCCTCTCCTCTATGACGGGGACCAAAAAGACCAGTTGGACCGTGTCGAGGCGTGTTCCGACGGAGTTCACTTCGCGGTGCGTGACGTGGAGGGAGGCGTCCATATTTGGGATCTGGGTCAACGGAAGGATCTTTCCCTGGAGCAGGTGCTCACCCGGGCGAAATTGTTGTCGTCCCGGCAACTGGACGCCACCGAGACGGCCCTTGAGCCCATTCAGCCGGAGACGGTCAAGGCACTGTGGACGCAGTGGCGCGGAAAGCCGCTCGACACCCTCGCGACTCCTCCGTCGCATCGACTCACCACCCACCCTCGGACCCAGGTTGCGGAGGTGGGGACGAATGTGGTGTTCAAGGTCTCCGTGGAGCCGCCGGTGGCTCGTTTCCAGTGGCGCCACAACGGAGTTGAAATTGCCGGGGCGACGAACGACGCCCTGCAGATCAACGGGGTGTCCCTGAAGGATGCCGGAAACTATGTCGCGGAGGTTCGCGGCACGGATGCAACGCTGCCACCGGCCTACAGCCGCGCCGCCTCCCTGAGTTTGCGGCAGGACGGGATGCTCCTGGGAAGCCTCAAGCGCGAGCGATACGACTCCATCCGTGGATTGACCGTGGATCGGTTGACCAACAATCCGGCGTTTCCAGGCAGTCCGTCCGCGGTGGACTCGGTGGGCGAGTTTGAAAGTCCCGACCTCGGCCGCGATCACTACGGGTTGCGGCTGAGCGGTTATGTGATTCCTCCCCAGTCGGGAGACTATGAATTTGTTCTGGCCGGCGATGATCAGGCCGTCCTGTTCCTGAGCACGGATGAATCGCCCGAGCACTTGCGGCAGATTGCATTCATGTCCGCTTGGGGTAATCCCCGCGACTGGACCCCACGGGGGCCTTCGGGACCTTCGGCGAATGTTTCCCTTCCGCAGTCCTTGGTGCAGGGCCGGCGGTATTTTGTGGAGGCCTGGCTCAAGGAGGAGTCCGGCGGGGAGCATCTGTCGGTGGCATGGCGACCTCCCGGTGCCCGCCCGCTCGCCGAGGGGGATCCGCCCATTCCGGGGAGCTTCCTTGCGTTTGCGGAAGGCCCGCAGGGATCCAGGTATTTGCCGCAGGTTTCACACGGGGACGGCGTCAATATTGATCTGCTGGGGAGCCGGGCCCGGTGGTCGGAAGCCCTGGCGGTGGTGGGCCGTGCCCTCCAGGCGGAACCGACCAATCACGTGCACTACCACCGCCTCGCCCCGTTGCTTGTGCAGGTGGGGGATCTGGAGGGCTATCGGAAGAATTGCGCCCTGGAAGTCGAGCGATTTGGCAACACCCGCGATCCCAACGTCGCGGAACGGCTGACGAAGGACTGCCTGATCCTGCCGGAGTCGGGGGCCAACGTGGACGTCCTCAACGCCTGGACCGAGCTGGCGATCACGCAGGGGCAGTCGAGTCCGGATTTTCCGTGGTTCCAATTCTCGAAGGCGTTTCTTGAGTATCGTCTGGGACACTATCGGCCGGCGGCGGAGTGGTCCCGGAAGGTTCTGAGTCATGCGCGCCGGGATGATGTGTGCCGACTCGATGCGCTCATGGTGCTCGCCATGGCGCATCGGAAACTCGGTGAGGTTGAACTGGCCCGCAGCGCGTTTGCCGAGGCCGAGAAACAGGCCGCACGCCTGCCCACCGCCGAGAGTGGCGACGTTGGGGCGGAATGGCTGGACTGGATCATTGCGCAGGTCCTGCTCCAGGAGTCACGGAAGGTGATGAATGCTGACCGGTGATGGCGGAACTACAGATTCATGGCAAATGGAAGGTGGAGCCGGGCTGCCGCGTGGTTCTGAAATCGGTCCGCGGTGGAGTAGCCGCGGACCTGGAGCGTGTGGAGAGGCGTTGCGCGGAGGGGAGATGTCGGGGCGGGTGTCCTTCGCACGGAGGTGCGGCGGAGGAGTCACCCGCGGGCGCAGCCCGCAGCCACCACAGTTTGCAGCCACCCTACGGAAGGTGGAGCCGCGCTGCGGCGCGGTTCTGAAATCGGTCCGCGGCAGGGCCGCCGCGGACCTGGGGCGTGGGGAGAGGCGTTGCGCGGAGGGGAGATGTCGGGGCGGGTGTCCTTCGCACGGAGGTGCGGCGGAGGAGTCACCCGCGGGCGCAGCCCGCGGCCACCACAGTTTGCCGCCACCCTACGGAGAGTGGATAGGGTGACAGGTTCAATGTCCATACGTGTCGGAACTCCTGGGGACGGTTCCGGTGTGCGCCCTTCGGCGAATTGACAGGGATGAACGGCGGGATTTCGATGCCCGGTATGGCCGGCTTTTGGAGATCCTGGTTCCGTCGCGCCGACTCCTCACATCCGGAACGCGCGATGGAGAGGCCGTCCCGTTTTCGGAGCGCCGACGAGGTGTGCCGCTATGTCGATGACCAGATGGCTGCGGCGCTTCCGGGGGACTGGAAGTACCAGCGACGGGGAGGACGGTTGGAATGGGAGATCGCCCCGCGGCAGCGCGATCCCCATTCGTGTGAGGATGACTACCTCCTGGAAGTCTCGGGTGAGTACCGCTTTTTAATCCTGTATTTCGGGAACTCCTCGGCCGGTTGCGACATCGTGGGCCACTCGATGCTGACCGCTGTGGTCCTGACGAGTGAATCCCTTTCCAGTTGCTCGCTGGGGACGGCCGTGCAGCGGATGATCGAGAGGCGGAGTCATTTCCGATTGAACATGTGGTCGCTGACCTGAGGAGGGGGTCGGAGGTGCCGGAGAGGATCGTGGTCATGCGTCGGGCCTGACGTTGCCGCGCCGGGAGCTTTCAAGGTGGCGTGAATTTCTCCCGGGAAGAATTTTGTCCCATCCGCGTCGATTGCCTATGGTGGATTTGGCTGCTGTGGTCGTCCGATCAACCTGGAGCGGACGACGAATCCTTATTCGTTCAGTTCTCGATGCGATTTCGACGGGCTCTGGTCGTCGCCGCGGTTCCCGCGGCGCTGTTGTGCTTCCCTCTCCTTCACCTGGCGCTGGCCCTCGTCAACTTCGGCCTGCACCTCGTCGTGCTGGGATTTCAGTGGGTGGCATGTTGTCTGCCCCGGATTCCGATCACGCGGCGGGAGGACACCGGGGAGGAACCGTTTGTTTCGATTCATGTCCCGACCCACAACGAGCCGCCCGAGGTGGTGGAACAAACCCTGCAGGCCCTCGTGAAGCTGAAATGGACGCGGTACGAGGTGCTGGTGATCGACAACAACACACCCGACGAGTCGGTGTGGCGGCCGGTGGAGGAACTGTGCCGGCGACTGGGTCCGCAGTTCCGGTTCCTCCACGTTGAGGGATTGTCGGGCGCCAAGGCGGGCGCGATGAACTGGGCGCGTCCCCTCACGGATCCGCGCGCGGACTTCATTTTCGTGGTGGATGCGGACTACGTGGTCGAGCCCGATGCGTTGCAGGTGGCGTTCAGCTATGTCACGGACTCCCGCATCGGGCTCGTGCAGTTTCCCCAGGAGTACCGCAATACGGGGCCCGAGAATCTCGGCCTGTCGCTGGACTTCCGTCACTTTTTCGCCGGCTACATGAACCTGGCGAACCGGCTGGGATGTGTTCCGTCCACGGGAACCCTGAGCCTGATCCGGGTCTCCGCCCTGGAGTCCGTCCGGGGCTTCAACACCGGGGTGATCACGGAGGACACGGACCTGGGCTACCGGCTCGCCGTGCAGGGCGTGCGCTCGGTGTACGCCCACCGGGTGATCGGACGGGGGCTCATGCCGCATGACCTCGAAAGCCTCAAGCGGCAGCGCTGGCGATGGGCCTTTGGCAATGCGCAGATCCTGAAACTCAACTGGCGCGGACTTCTGATGGGCCGGGAACTGACCCTGCGACAGAAGGCCGGGTTCCTGATCCACCTCACCGCCTGGTTCAATTTCAACCTGCTTCCCAGCCTCACCCTCATCCTGATCGCCCCGCTCGCCGCCCTGGGATGGATGCATCCGTACCATCCCTACCTCGCGGTCCTCTCGGGGTTCACCCTCACGACCTTTGTCGCCCTTCGCTTTGGGACTCTGTTCTACAGCCTCCGGCACGAGGGACATGGCCTTCGCGGGATCACGCTCGCGTTCCTGACCCATCTGGGACTGGGCTGGATTTTTGCAGCGAGCTGGATTCGATGTCTCATCGACCACCAGTCTCCCTTCCTACGGACCAACAAGTTTCTGACCACGGCGGTGCCGGGGTTGGTGCGGACAACCCTGATCGAGGCGGCGCTGGGCATCGGGCTGCTTGCCGCGTCGGTGATCCTGACCCTGAACGACTTCTTCATCGCGCCGATCGCCGCACTCGTCTTCGGGGTTG
>JAEUHD010000394.1 GCA_016793645.1 Verrucomicrobiales bacterium | reverse complement strand
ACGAAGCTGCTTTCTTTCGCCCCTCCGGGGCTGAGCGGGATTCCCGCCCCAACCCACGGCTTACGCCGTGGGCTACTGTCTTTCGCCGCTCCGCGGCTGGAGGTCGTCGCGTGGTCACCCTATTGAGCGAGCATCAATAGTTCCGGCACCGGGGAATTGCCTCGCGATCCCTCGAGTGTCGGAACCACTTCCGTTCAATTGTTCTGATTGAGGAAGTCGTAGTTCTGAATCAGAACCGTCAGGTTCTTCGACGGAACATTGATCTGGGTGTACGCCGCATAATTCAGTCCGTTGGACAGGGACTTGAAGGTGGCGGTGACGGTGACTTCGTCCCCCTTGTAGGTGGACATGATGGTCATCCGATTCAACAGGCGTGTGGTGGCCGAAAGGGTGAGCGAGACGGTGTCCCCGGGCACGACCACGCTGGATCCGCTGACCTGGAGCGTACCGGCCGGTCCGGGAAGGATGGGGCTGGTGCTGATGAGATTGATGATCTGTCCGGCGGACGGCAGCGTGTACTGGTGCAGAAAGGTGCGGAGTCCCTTGAGGTAGTCCTCCGACTGCTGGCGTTCCTGCTCGGCGATCCGCCGTCGGAGGAATCCCTGGGGCAGGGGATTGGCCTGGTCGTTGAGCAGCGTGTGCTGGGGTTGGCCGTCAGGACCCCAGGTGACGGAATCCACCCGGGTATCCTTGGGGACGCCATTCTCGGAAACCTCGGTCCGGCAGTTCCACGAATATTGCTTCATCAGGTTCGCATTGTTCTGGCGGGCCGCGATGATGGCGTTGGCGAATCCCTCGTTGGGAACCTGGGCCCGGAGGAGGGGCGCGGCGAGGAGCGGGAGGAGTACGACTGGGAGCAGGAGGGACTTCATGGGGGAAACGGTTTCGATTCGGGTTTGCCGGGGAGCAGGGGTGAAACGGAGCGAGGCTTGTTGCGTGCCGGGGTTCGGATTGAGGGTAGAGGGTCGAGGGACAGGATCAGGGTGCGGGGACCACGACATAATACGGGCCATTCGGGCCCGCCTTCACCTGATACCAGTTCGGCCCGCTCTGGTAGTACTCAACGCCGTTGACATTGAGGCTGAGGAAGCCGGCGGGAAGGGACGAGGCCGTGCTGCCGAGGGGCAGGGTTCCGGGGGCTGCCGGCACAGCCGCAGTGGCAGGCGTGGCAACCACCGCCGGAGTGGCCACCGCGACCGGTGTGGGCGCCACATAAACTCCGGGGGTCGGGTACACGTAGGTCGGTGCTGCCGCCACGTAGGTGGGTGCGGGAGTGGCCGCCGCGGTTGCCGCGGCTCCAACCACCGCTCCGGTGACCATGCCGGCGGCGAAGGCGCCACCCGTGCTGCCGCAGTAGGTCGTCGTCGGCGGATAGGAATAGCCGTGGTAGCCGTAGTAGCTGCCGCCCGAGGTGGTGCCGGAGTAGGACGCGTGGTAGGATCCGCCGTAGCTGCTGCTTCCAGAATAGCTGCCGCTGTAACTGCCGTACGAACCGGAACCCGAGTGGCTGCCCGAGTAGGTTTGGCCGTTGGCGCCCGTGACCGTGGTGGACCCGGAATGGGAATAGCTTCCGTAGCCATTTCCGGACGAGGAACTCGTGTGGGAGACGCTTCCCCCATACCTGCCGGTTGCGGAGCAGGACCGGCTGCAGCCCCAGGCGAGGGCATGGGTCGAGGCCATGGAGGCGGCGGTGGCTGCCGCGGAAAGATAAAGGAGTGATTTCGGGTTCATGGTTGAGGATCTCCGGGAGTTCAGGTGGGAAACCTTGGTGAAGGGGTTTTGTTCGTCAATTCACCCGCTGCATGGTGACGACGGCGGAGTCCGGGATCGGATGTCCGTCCACCTTCTGATCCCGGACTTGGAAAGTGATGGTGTCAGGATTCACACGCGTGACCTGGGTGGTGGCGGTCACCGGATGCCCGGATTGCAGGGTGGAGACGGATTTAACGATCCACGACTTGTTCCCATCCGGGGTCCAGGTGCTTTCGCCAAATCCTCCGTCAGGCTCAAAACTCCACGAACGGATCTGCTTCTTCGACGGATCCCACGCGATGCGTTGCGTCCCGTTGTCGAGGAAGGTGCCCTCCACCTCGACCACCCGCACGGACAGGATGTAATTCCGGTCCGGGCTCCACTCGAACACGACGTGGGCCGTGTGACCGTTGGTGGCGGTATCCATCCATTCACCAATCATCCATTCGAGGGGCCGAAGGTGTTCCTGGTGGTTCGGCGGGAGATAGTCGGATTCCCGGACGCTCGACAGCAGCCACTTTCCGTCCCGCTTGACCAGCAGGTTGGAGTAGCGGGCCCGATTCGGAGCGGAGGCGGTGGGCGCCATCACGGAAGTCACGCCATCCTCAATGGCGGTGTCCGGGGTGGGAAAACGAATGGAGCCCACTTCGATGCGCAGGGTCAGTCCCTTGTTTTCGGCAAAGAGGTGCTCGTAATCCTGGCGGATGGCGTCGCGTCCCTTGATCACGCGTCCCCCCAGGTCCGTGTAGTCACCATCCGGAGTCCAAAAGTTCGCGAGGGCCGCTGCGTCGCCCTTGTGGAAGGCTTCGACGAAGGCCTTGGCGGTTTGGCGAATTTCGTCGGCGGGCGTTCCAGGAGCATTCGAGGGCTTCGCGTCGGCAGCGAGACAGTTCGGAACGGCGCTAAGGAGCGCGCAAAGGGCTGCAATGGGAAGGAGGAATTTCATGAGGAACGGTATTCGAGGAAAATCAGGGATGGCAGAGGGGGCACGGCCGCAGCAACTCCCTGGGGGGATCGATGGTGGGCGCACACTTCAGCAAGAATGGGCGGGCAGCCGCGTTTTGGAAAGTGGATCCCGATCCCGGAATCGGGATCGTTGCGGAAGCGGATGGCGTTCCTTCCATGAGCGCCCACCGTACGGAGGAACCTGAGGGGCGCCCATTAGACTTTAGTTCAGTGTCCTGCAAAGGAGTGCCGATCCCAGTCGCACATCCCGCGAGGACGGCCTCCGGCAACCACTCCTGATGGGATGGACGGTCATGTCGGCATGACGGCAATGGAGCCTTCAACTATACGGGGCAGTTCGCGGATCGGCTTCAACCACCACCGCCGTCTTGCCGAGTTCAAGCACCTGGTCGGCAGTGGTGGTGGCGAACAAATGCATCAGGCGCGCAACGGCTCCCGTCCATCCGGTTTGGTGGCTGGCACCGAGTCCGGCGCCGTTGTCCCCGTGGAAGTACTCGTAGAAGAGGGGGTAGTCCCGCCAGTGGGGATCCTCCTGGAATCTCGCTTCGCCTCCGAAAACCGGCCGGCGACCCTGGGCATCGGGAAGGAACAGGGAAACGAGGCGACCCGACAGGTGCTCCGCGACCTCATAGAGGTTCATGAGCTTCCCGGATCCTGTCGGGCATTCGATTCGGAGATCTTTTCCATAATAGGTGAAGTATTGGAGGAGCGCCCGGATGATCAGGATGTTCACCGGGATCCAGATCGGACCGCGCCAATTGGAGTTGCCCCCGAACATTCCCGAGTCGGATTCACCGGGCACGTAGGCGACCCGGTGCTCCTGACCGCCGCATTGGAACACGTAGGGATGTTCGGCGTGATGCTTCGACAGGGAACGAATGCCGTTGGGAGCGAGGAACTCCCTTTCGTCGAGCATGACCTTCAGCACGCGACGCAACTTGGTTTCATCCAGGATCGCTCCGAGGTGGCGCCCCTTTTGCCCGGGCTTGGCGGGGTCCTGGATGAACGAAACCAGCTCCGGTCGGGCGTCGAGGAACGTTTTCAGCCGCTCCATGATTTCGGGGAACCGCCGCGGGAATTCGGGTTCAAAGACCGACACGGCGCACAGGGGAAGCAGTCCCACCATGGAACGCACCTTCAGCCGCTGGGCCTGGCCATCGGGCAATTGCAGGACGTCATAGAAGAATCCGTCCTCCTCGTCCCACATGCCGGTGCGGCCGCCCGCATTCAGGGTAGCCGACGCGATGGAGACAAAGTGGTGGACGAATTTCACCACCATGTCGGCGTAGGTGGGTTGGTGGAACGCCAACTCCCCGGCCATCTCCAGCATGTTCAGGCTGAAGAGCGCCATCCACGCCGTGCCGTCCGCCTGCTCCAGATACCCTCCGGTGGGCAACGGGGCGCTGCGGTCAAACACGCCGATGTTGTCGAGGCCGAGGAATCCCCCCTCGAACGTGTTGTTTCCCTGGCGATCCTTTCGGTTGAGCCACCAGGTGAAATTCAGCAGCAGCTTCTGGAAGGAGCGCTCGAGCCACGCGATGTCCCCCTGGCCGGTGCGGACCTTCTCCAGTCGGTAGGTGAACAGGGTGGCCCACGGGTGCACGGGCGGGTTGACGTCGCCGAAATTCCACTCGTAGGCGGGCATCTGCCCGTTGGGATGCAGGTAGGTGTCCCGCAGCATCAGGTCGAGCTGTTCCTTGCTGAAATCGGGATCCACGAGCGTGAGCGGGAGCACGTGGAAGGCGAGATCCCAGGCCGCGTACCAGGGGTACTCCCATTTGTCGGGCATGGAGATGACGTCCGCATTATACATGTGGTGCCAGTGTCCATTGCGGGGCGCGGGCTTGCGGCCCGGCTGGAACGGATCGCTGCCGCGTTCCTCGAGCCAGCGGTTGACGTCAAAGAAATAGAATTGCTTCGACCACAGCATCCCCGCGAGAGCCTGTCGCATGACCCGGGATGCCTCGGGGGAGAGCGCGGAGGGGATGACGCCGGCGTAGAACAGGTCGGCCTCCTGCCGCCGTTGTTCCAGGACGCGGTCGAAGTGGGGCCCGAAGGCATCCGCACCGCTGCCATAGGTGTCCCCAAGTTGGGCCGGAGCCACGGGCGTCAGGCGGAGCCGGATCGTTTGGCGTCCACCCGCGGGAACGGACACCGTCCAGTGAGCCGAAACCTTGGTTCCGCGCCCCTCGGGATTCACTGCGCTCGCATTGCCCTGCACCACGCAGTCGTGAATGCCGTCCTTCACATGCGGTGTTCGGTTATCGGAACCGAACAGTTTGCGGGCGTTGGTTTCATTCTCCGTGAAGAGGAGTCGTCCAGGTCCCTCGCAATAGAGGTGCCGCTCGCCGAGGTCCGCTTCCGTGACCCGCACGACTCCGGGATGTCCCGCCACGGCCTCCAGCGACGGACGCGGATTGTCCCGGCCCCAGGCCCAGCGGTTTCGGAACCAGAGGGTGGGCAGCACGTGGAGTGTGGATTCATCCGGCCCCCGGTTTTCAACCGTGACCTGCATGAGGATATCCTCGGGGGATTCCTTCGCGTATTCGACGAACACATCGAAATAGCGGTTTCCTTCGAAGGCACCCGTGTGGAGGAGTTCGTACTCCATCTCATGGCGTGCGCGCTTCCGGTTGCCCTCCACCAGGGCGTCGTAGGGAAAGGCCGACTGCGGATACTTGTAGAGATACTTCAGGTAGGAATGCGTCGGCGTGCTGTCGAGATAGAAGTAATACTCCTTCACGTCCTCGCCGTGGTTGCCCTCGCGGTTGGTCAGTCCGAAGAGGCGTTCCTTCAGGATGGCGTCCTTTCCGTTCCACAGCGCGAGGGCGAGGCAGAGCCGCTGACGGCTGTCGGAGACTCCCGCGATGCCATCCTCGCCCCAGTGATAGGCGCGGGACCGGGACTGCTCGTGGCTGAAGTATTCCCATGCGTTGCCGTCCTCACTGTAATCCTCGCGGACCGTGCCCCACTGGCGTTCGGACAGATACGGACCCCAGTGCTTCCACGCAGCGTCGCCGTTGCGTGCGGCCTCCAGACGCTGCTGTTCGGGGTTCGCAGTCGCCGCTGGGTTCAACGGGGGCGGGGAAGGTACGCGAGGCGCGGATGCGGTGGCTTCCGGGGTGGGCTTTGGCTTGGGCATGGGTCGTCCGATCTAGGCACCGGGATACAAGAAGGGAATGCGCGGCACGGCTGCGCGCGGAAACGAGCTCAGCGTCCATCCGCGTCAGTTGTATGTCCACCCGTCATTCGGGGAGATATCCCGCCACTATTGATCCTCGCTCAATAGGGTGACCACGCGACGAACTCCAGCCGCGGAGCGGCGAAAGACAGTAGCCCACGGCGTAAGGCGTGGGTTGGGGCGGGAATCCCGCTCAGCCCCGGAGGGGAGGAAGAAAGCAGCTTCGCCGCGTGGGCCCGGCCCTCTGCCGCCCCTACGGGGCTCGGGATCTTGCCAGAACCCACCCCGGGCTCACGCCCGGGGCTATTCTCTGGCGCGCCTCCGGCGCTAGGGAATTCCAGCCACCGCAGGTTGGGATTGTACGTCACCCTATTGCGCGAGTCTCAATAATGCGGTCCACCGTGGTCGACGTCGAATCCAGTCCTGTTGGGCATCCTACTTTCGATCCCGCTCCTCTTCCTCCTCGTCGTCGGCATCGGCCACGACGGCCCATTCGGGGTAGGGGACCTGGGTGCCCCGCATGGCGCGCCACAGGATGCGGTTGAGCTGGTCCTCCGGGGCGCGGTCCACTTCACGGAAATTCATGCGTGCCGAGGCGAGGGCGTCCGCGCGCAATGCCGGATCCGTGAGGGCCTTCGGATCAGGGTTTATCTGGTCGAGCGGGATGTTGTTTGGAACCGCGGTGAACGGCGTGAAGTCGGGCGTGTCGGTGAAGGCGTCCCACATCGGCACGGCGCTGGCATCAAACTGGTTCATCGGCTTCATGCCGAGGATCTGCTCCAGCGTCCGAAGCAGGCTGGTGGTGTTGTACTGCGTGCTGACGACGGCACCGTGCTTCGCATACGGGCTCGCCACGTAAGCCGTGGTGCGATAGCCGCTGACGTGATCCCAGCCCGCCTGCGGATCATCCTCGATGGCGACAATGGCCATGTCCTTCCAGAATGGGGAATGGCTCAAGGCCTCGACGATCCGGCCGAACGCGAGATCGTTGTCCGCCACGCACGCCGCGGGCGTCGGGGTGTTCTTCGAGGTGCCGCTCGTATGATCGTTGGGAAGACAGATGAGGGTGAGCTGCGGGAATTCGCCACGGGCTGAGAAGTCGCGGAGTTCCTTCAGGATGAAATCGGCGCGAAACTGGTCGGGAACGGACATGTCCCAGCCGACATAGTTGGTCGGCGCAAACGTCCGCAGCGTCTCCACCATCGGATAGCTGGCAAATACCACATCGTCGGACTCGCCCCGCGCGGCGCGGTAGCAGTCGAGGAAGGCGGGGGACCCCTTCTTCTTCGGATCGCGCCACCGCACGGCCGGCGCCATGAACTCCCCGTAGTCGCGAATGGAAATGTGGTGCTTCAACGCGTTGTCCCAGATGAATCCCGCCGGGGAATAGGCGAGTGCGTCGTTTTCGTCCTCACCCATTCCGTCGGGATAGCTCCGCGGGAATCCGGCGAAGGACTTCTCCATGTAGTCGGTGGCAAAGGCCGTGGTGCTCCATTGATGGCCGTCCGCGCTCAGGATCCCGGCGCAGTACGTGTTGTCCAAGAGGGTGAATTCCCGGACGAGCCTGTGCTGATTGGGAGTGACGCGTTCCCCGAAGATGCAGAGGGATGGATCCCCGTTCCCGCCGGCCACGTCGCCGAGGACCTGGTCGTAGGTGCGGTTCTCCTTGATGATATACACCACGTGCCGGATGAGGCTGGGTTCCCCGATGCGCTCGGGGATCGCCCGTGCCGGCTGTCCCGGGCGGGGAGGCAGCAGCGACTCGGCGATGCGGTCCCGGCGGAGATTGCGCCACACGGTTTCCGAAAGGGCCGGCAGATCCCGGGACTTGGGCACGGGGAGCAGGGACAACGAGCCGGAGTATTGGTGGGAGTTGAATCCCTGTGCTCCCGCGTTTCCCGCCGATCCGGCCGACTTGGGCTGGCGCGCGTGTCCCTTGATGTTGGCGACGTCCAATTGGTTTCGTGCCGCGTCGAACACCAGGGCTCCGGGGAACCAGCCGACCGGGAGCAGTCCCGCGAGTTTCGATTCGCGGTCGGCCGGATCAAAGTTCACCACGGCAATGGCGTTCTGGGTTCCGTTGGCCACGTAGAGACGGCGTCCCGAGGGGTCGAAGGCCAGCGCATTCGGTGAGGCGCCGAAGAGGTCCGAGGGCTTGGGTTTGACCCAGATGGTTTCGACCACCCGATCGGTGCGGGTGTCGATCACCGTCAGCGTGTCGCTGCCGGCATTGGCGCAGACCACGTAGCGACGGTTGGGCGACACCGCGAGGGCGCTGGCATGGAGGCCGGCGATGAGTTCCGTCGATCCGGTTGAAGCAGGCCCTGATCCCAGAGGCACCACCGAGACGGATCCCTCGTTGGCGATGTATCGGACCGGATCCACACGAACTTCGGTGCCTCGGCCGGCGGGACCGGTGAGGTCACCTGTGGTCGGACGCCGACCACCCCAGTTGGAGACGTAGGCCTTCTCTCCCACCAGAACGACGTCATAGGGGGCAACGCCGACGGGCAGGGTTCGGAGCACCTGCCGGGTCTTCGTGTCGATTTCCAGGAGCGTGTTGGAAAGATTGCCACAGACGTAGAGGCGCTGCCCGTCGCGCGAGAGGGCGAGGCCGGCCGGGATCTCCTCCTTGCGCCGCGGCGCGTTGGCCGGGGGCAGGGGGATGGAAAAGGAGGCGCGCACCGTCCCATTCGTTCCGATTTCAAAGACCTTGATGCTCCCGTTGACATTGCTGAGGTACAGCCGTGTTCCGTCGGGGGAGAAGACGAGTCCGGTGTAACTCAGCTGACCTTCCTTGTCGGGCTTCAGGATGTTGGCCGAGGGAACGTCGGGCTGCGGTTCGTGCAGGGCATCCGCCGGCAGTCCCACGCGTTGCCGGATTTCACCGGTCGCGGGATCCACGACCACCAATTCGCTCGTCTTGCCGGAGGTGACCAGCAGTCGCCCGTTGGGCGAGAGCGCCAGGCCCTGCGGCCGAAGTCCCGGAAGTTCCACCTGCCGGCCGAGGGGCGTGACGATCTGGTTGACGGGAAGCACCGTCCGGTTCGTACCCGAATGTCCCACGGTCTCGGTATCGGCCACACGGGCCCGGGGGGCATGACCCTGGCATCCGGAGAGCAGCATCAGCCCGACGAGGGCGGTCCAACGGGCGGCGGCGAGTGACATGGGCATCATCGTCGACGTCGGGTCGCGAGGCTTCAAGGGCCAAGCATGCGTCCCTGCGGACGGCGGAACATCCCGGCCGGGAGGTCAAGGGTGCCCGGAGTTGTCACCGAACCGTTGCATTCGGTGCTTCGCGTGTCCCCCGGAGGTTCGGTAAGAACTCCCCGGCATGTTCCTCCTGGCGGCGATGACGATGGAGCCGACGACGACCTGGATTGTCCTGATTCTGGCGCTCGCCCTGGCGCTGGGCTTTGAGTTCGTCAACGGGTTTCACGACACCGCCAACGCCGTCGCCACGGTCATCTACACCCACGCACTTCCGCCGAATGTGGCGGTCGTATGGTCCGGGATTTGGAATCTGCTGGGGGTCCTGTTCTCCTCGGGCACCGTGGCTTTTGGCGTGGTCGCTCTGCTCCCGGTGGAACTGGTCCTCAACGTCGAATCCGCCTCGGGCTACGCGATGGTGTTTGCGCTGCTGGTGTCCGCCATTGTTTGGAACCTCGGGACGTGGTCGCTCGGACTCCCGGCGTCGAGTTCCCACACCCTGATCGGATCCATTCTGGGCGTCGCCTTTGCGAATGCGATGCTTCACCACGAATCCTTTGGACACGGGGTGAACTGGGCACAGGCGCGCGAAGTGGGGCTCTCCCTGCTGGTGTCGCCGATCGTGGGATTCCTCGGGGCGGGTTCGCTCCTGCTGCTCCTGAAACGGCTCGTTCGCAACGCAGCCCTGTTCGCCGCGCCACAGCCGGGGGTGACGCCGCCGTTTTGGATCCGGTCGATCCTGGTGTTCACATGCACCGGGGTGAGTTTTGCCCATGGTTCGAACGACGGACAAAAAGGCATGGGGCTTGTCATGCTCATTCTCGTGGGAATCCTGCCCGGGAGCTATGCGCTTCGAATGAACGAGACGCCCGAGGAGGTTCGGAGCGTGGCGGTGGTTGCAGGGGAGGCGGGGAGTGCCTTTGCGAGGCTGGCCGGGAACGTCCGTCTTGAGGGTTCGGAAGCGCGGCGGGAGCTGTCCTCCTTTCTCAAACCCGGGGAAGTCCTCCAGGACCAGACCTACGCCGCCCTCGCCGCCGGATGTCGCGAGCTCTCGATCACCCTGGGGGGCGTGTCCACCTTCCGCGACCTCAGTGAGGCTTTGCGGCGCGAGGTGCGGTCCGAGGCCTACCTGATCGGCGGTTCCCTGGCGAAATTGGAACGTTCGGGGAAGATCCCCGATCCGGAACTGTCACGGGTGGCCCGTTCCCTTCGAAAACAACTCGACGGGGCGACCGAGTACATTCCGCTGTGGGTGAAAGTGGCCATCGCCGTTGCGCTGGGGTTGGGAACGACGGTGGGCTGGAAGCGGATTGTGGTCACGGTGGGAGAGAAGATCGGGAAGTCCCATCTGAGCTACGGGCAGGGCGCGTCGGCGGAGGTGGTCGCGATGGGAACCATCCTGGCGGCGGATTCCCTCGGATTGCCGGTGAGCACCACCCACGTGCTGTCCTCGGGGGTGGCGGGCACCATGGCGGCCAATCGTTCGGGTCTCCAGTCCGCCACCCTTCGAAACATCCTCCTCGCCTGGGTGCTCACGCTGCCCGTGTGCGTGTTCCTCGGAGCGGTGCTGTTTGCCTTTGGGAATTACTTCCTCCTGCATGCGCTGGGAATGAAGTGAGGTGCGCGGCGTCGGTGTCGTCGAAGCGGGTGCGGGCGAGGATTCCAGCGCGCCGCGCGGAACCGGGGTTTTCGTTGGACGCGAACCGGGAGGTCGAGGCGAGGACCATTTCCAGGATTTGGACTTCGACTCCGCACGCGGGATTGCCACGCTGACCGGATACCGAAATGAACTACCGGAGTTGTTTCCCTCGAGTCGCCGTTTGGATTCTCGCCGTTTGGGGACTCAGCGGGACTGACGGGATTCGGGCCGAGGACTTGAAGGTGGGGAACAATTCGAATGCCCAGCCGCGAACGCCGGTGGAGGAACAGAAGTCCTTCACAGTCCCGCCGGGATTCATCGTGGAGCTGGTCGCCAGCGAGGAGACCGGACTGCCCAAGCCGGTGTCCGTTGCGTTCGATGACTCCGGTCGGATGTGGGCGGTGACGGCGACGGAGTATCCGCGTGATCAGGACACCAATGTCTGGACCCTGCCCGGACGCGACCGCGTGGTGGTGTTCGACGCTCCGGCGGGTCCCGGTCCCCACACAGCCCGGCCTTTTGCCGAGGGCATGGTGATGCCCATGAGCGTGCTGCCGTATCGGGACGGCGCGCTCGTGGCCCAGGGCCCGGAGATTCTGTTCCTTCAGGACACCAACCACGATGGCCGCGCGGATCGACGGACGGTTCTCCTCAAGGGATTCGGCGTTCAGGACACGCACACCCTTCCGCATCAATTGGAGTATCTGCCGGGGAACTGGATTGTTTTCTCCCAGGGAGTCCTGAACACAGGGACGGCCATCACCACCCAGGGGAAGCAGGTGAACTTCGATCGCACCGTAGTGGCGCGGTTTCGTCCGGACGGATCCGACCTGGAGATTCTCGGGGCCGGGCTCAATAACATCTGGTGCTGGGTGCAGGACCGCTCGGGGCAGGTCTTCATCCACGAGGCGAATGATTTTGGCTATAGCGTGGTGCCCTTCGAACAGGACACGACCTACCCGAGCTTCATCAAGCGGTTGGTGCACCCGGACTCCCCCTACCATCCGCCGACGGCGCCCAACCTGACCTTGGGAGGCACTGGGTTTTCCGGGCTTGCCCTGTCCGACGACCGGGAGGGTTCGTTTCCGGCGCCCTGGCATGACGTGCTCTTCGTCGCCAATCCCATCACCCGACGCATCAATGCTGTTCGGGTGACGTTGGGAACGAACGAGGTCTATCACTTCGAGCAACTGCCGGATCTCCTCTCGAGCAACGATGATTTCTTCCGTCCGGTGGCGATCCGGTTTGGTCCGGACGGATGCCTCTACATTGTGGACTGGTACAACCGGATCATTTCCCACAACGAGATCGACCGGAATCATCCCGCGCGCGACAAGACGCGCGGCCGCGTCTGGCGGGTGCGCCATGAGTCGCAAACGCGGAGGACTCCGCCCGATGTGGCGTCCGCGCCCACGTCGGCATTGATCTCCCACCTTCAGGCGCCGGGAACCTGGGAGATGCGCGTCGCGTGGCACCAGATCGTCCAGCGCAACGCCCGGGAGCTGATTCCGGAGCTGGCGACATTGATTCGGCGACAGGGAACTCCCGACGATGTCCGCATCGTGGCCCTGTGGTCCCTCGAAGGCTTGGGATATTTCGACGCTCCGCTGTGGCGCGAACTGCTGGGAAGTACGAATGCTGCGGTGCGATTCGAGGCGGTCCGCGCGTTGTCAACGGTACGACCGCCCGCCGAGGAGGTCTTCGCGTTGCTGAAGACGCTCTCCGATGAACCGACGCACCGGGTGCGACACGAGGTGATCCGATACTTTCGGGACTGCCCGGAACCGTTGACGCCGACACAGGTTGCCTGGCTGGAACGCTGGCGAACGAAGCCCGACCTGACGAAAACGGTGAAGGGGTGGGATCGCGAGTATCTCCAGCCCGGAGGGGTTTACGAGGACGCCTTCCAGAACCTCCTGTTGCAAATGGTCTCGGAGAAGGGGCACCCGAAACCGCCGGCCCCCACGTCGAGTCGCTGGTCCCAGGTGTTGAAACGACAGCCGCCCCGGACTGATGCGGAGAAGCAGAAGGTCGTGGATCGAATCCACCACCTGCGAGGCCTCGTCGATGCCGCCCCGTCTCCGGACCTGGCGCGGGGGCAGACATTGTTCCAGGCCACGTGCGCTGGTTGCCACTCCATCCGGGGTGATGGAACGGGATTCGGACCCTCGCTGAGCGGTTCCCGAAACCGGACAACGGAAGCGGTGCTGACCGCGGTGCTGGATCCCAGCCAGGCTGTGGAGGGAGCGTTCCGTACCTATCATGTGGAAACCGTGGACGGGGAAACCGTGGATGGCTTCTTTGGCGAAGAGACACCCGACGCCTTGACGGTGCGGTTTGCGGGAGGCACTCAGCAGGTGGTTCCCGTCCGGTCGATTCGGAGCGCCGGATATATCGACGGCCAGTCGGTGATGCCCGAGGGATTGCTGGAAGGGTTGTCGGAAGACCAGGTCATTGATCTGGTCCGCTACGTCCGGTCGATTCCCTAACCCGGATGTTTCGCACTCGTTCGTCGCGAGACGGGCTTGCAGCCAGCTGCAGCAGAAGGAGTGTGAAATCTCAGGGCTGGACGGGGATTTCGAGCGCGGGTGAATGAATCGGCGGTGTCCTCGGTCCAAGCGCGCCGTCGAATGAATTTCTGGAAGCGTATCGGTAGAGTTCTGGTGGTCGGTTGTTGGATGGTGTCGCTGACGGCGGCGCCGCGGCCGGACTGGCTGCTGGATTCGTCGCCCTTCCGCGCCCGCGCGGAGGTAAGCCCGGATGGCAGCGCAGTGGAGCTTTCCAA
>JAEUHD010000293.1 GCA_016793645.1 Verrucomicrobiales bacterium | reverse complement strand
GTAGTGCAGGCTTTAGCCTGTCCTGTTCGGGGACGCGACGGCGGCGGGGGTGCAGGGGGAGCAGCCTGAAGGCTGGACTACGAACGGGGGCGATGAAGAAAGGGGATGGAGAATTGCGCTGTGGACGGATAGTCTCCCGTGCAACGCATGAAACGGACCCGGCAAGAGACCCCTTCCCGGCCCCGGCGATTCGCCTTCACGCTCATTGAGCTGCTGGTGGTGATCGCCATCATCGCGATTCTGGCGGGCCTGCTGCTGCCCGCCCTGGCCAACGCCAAGGAACAGGCCAAGAAAACCCGGTGCTTCAACAACTGCCGACAGCTGCTCCTGGCCTGCATGATGTATGTCGGGGATCAGCGGGGACTCCTGCCCTGCGGTTCGATGAATGCCCCGGGGAGGAATGCGAAGGGTTACCTGACCTGGGACGAACTCGTCCTTCCCTACGGCGGCCTCACCAATCTGCTCGTCTGCACCAGCCACAAGCACGGACGACGCCACTACTGGGCCAACGCCAACATCGAGAACGGACAGCAGAGCGAGGGAAATCCGAAGCAGACCGGCGTGATGGCCCTTGGATATTCGGTCCGGCCCGAGACCCTGGCGCGTCCGAGCGACACCGTGGCCCTGACCGAGATTCGGGACCAGAATGCGACCTACGCCTTTGGCGGAGTCTCCAATCCCGGCGAGGGATGGGGATCGATGCTGTTTGCCCGGGAGGACCTGTTCATCCTGCAGTTCCGTCACCTGAAGCGCGAGACGGTGTCCTTCACCGACGGTCATGTGGAGAGCATGAAGTCCAACGTCCTGATGGGCCCCAAGCTGGCGTCGGGCAAGTGGAGCTTTGAGAAGTTTTACCGGGATCCGGCGAAGGTGCCGACGAAGTAGCGGGCGTGGATCCGAGGGACGCATGATGCGAGGGTTCGGACTTCGGGATTTGGCTTCCCTCCGTGGGTGGTGGATTCGCACCGGAGTGTTCGTCGCCACGGGCCCCCGCCTGTTGGGAGCCGTCCTATTCGACGCCTCCCTCGGGACGGCGCCCGATGCGCAGGGATGGTTCGTGTCGGCGCCGTCCCCCATGCAGAGCGCCTTGGCGGAGGGCCGGTTCATTCTCGACAGTCGCGGCGGAGGCTATGCGACCCGGGGAGGGATGTTCGCGCAGATGCCCGGTACGTTGCGGGCGGTGGAGGGCTTCACCGTCCGGTTCGACCTTCAACTGATCGCCGAGTCGCACGGCACCCCCCACCGCGCGGGTGTCTCGATCATCGCCCTGGATTCGGATCTACGTGGACTGGAGCTGGCGTTTTGGGAGGACCGGATTTGGGCCCAGGCGGATTCCCCGTTGTTCACCCATGCCGAAGAGGAGGACGTTTCCCCGTTGGGGCGCACCGCGGTGTATGAACTGACCTTCTTCGTCGGCCGTTACGCCCTGAACTCCGAGGGGACCACGCTGCTGTCCGGGCCGATGCGGGATTACTCCGCGTTCAATGGATTCCCCGACGTGTACGAGATCCCCGGGTTTCTCTACCTCGGGGATGACACCACGTCCGCAGCCGGGGCGTTTTCGGTCGGACGCGTCGAAGTGACGCCGCTGGAGCCCCCGATGCTTTCCCTGGGGGGGCGCTTGGGAACGGATCTGGAGTGGTCGTGGCCCGCGGAGCCGAACGCTTGGGTGCCGGAGTCCGCGCAGACTCCGGAGGGCCCGTGGGATCCAGTGACCGAATCCACCGAGATCTCTGGCGGACGCCGCCGGATCCGGGTGAGTCCGGCCTCCGACGCGCGGTTCTTCCGCCTCCGGTCCGTCGAGGCGGCCCCTATTCCGCCACGTACACGTTCTTGAGTTCCGTGTAGCCTTCGAGGGCGGACATGCCGAGGTCGCGTCCGAGTCCGCTGGTCTTGTACCCGCCGAACGGTGCCTCCACGTGGACGCTGTTATGGCAGTTGATGCTGAGCACGCCGCTCTGCACGGCACGGCTCACGCGCAGCGCCCGCCGCAGGTCGTTGGTCCAGATGGATCCGCTGAGTCCGTACGGGGAGGCGTTGACCTCCCGGAGCATGGCGGCCTCGTCGTCAAACGGAACAATGGCCACGACGGGTCCGAAGATTTCCTCCTTCCAGCAGCGGTCTCCGGTTCCGACGTCGAGCAGCACCGTGGGTTCGAGGTAGAACCCGGTCGGGTGGGGACGTCCGCCGCCGCAGGCGAATCGGCTGCCGGTTTTGCGGGCGTCGGCGAGGTATTCCTCGACCGAGGCGCGCTGGGAAGCCGAGACCATGGGGCCGAGCTGCGTTTCGGCGCGCGCCGGGTCTCCGACCACGATCTTGCGGGTGGCCGCGACGAACCGTTCCACGAACCGGTCAAACACGGGCCGCTCCACGAACATGCGGCTGCGCGCGCAGCAGTCCTGTCC
>JAEUHD010000208.1 GCA_016793645.1 Verrucomicrobiales bacterium | reverse complement strand
ATTATTCAATCGCAAGCTCCCAACAGCGAAACGCCCCGATTTTCAGGGACTTTCCGCACGAAGATTCCCAAAAAAGATGAAGGAGATCACGGGAACTGTTCCCAAGGTGGGTGGTCCGGCCTCCAGGCGGTCCGCATCGCTGCCGGCGGTTGCACCCACCCTGCTCATTGACCCTGCGCCCACCGGAAAGGCTGAAGCCTGCACTAAGAGCGCAATTCACCCAACCCTTCCCACGGGAAGTCAGGCGAAACCCGTTTCCCAACGCTCCTCCGTCCGGTCATATTGCAGAACGATGAAGAGTTCCCGCCGCCGCGCCGCAATTGCCACCGGACTTGGACTGCTGGTGATGACGGGCGCTGTTGGCGCAGCCCCGTTCGCCCTCCAGGGCCCCGGGGTCAATCCGGCGGATTTTCGCATCACCACCTTTGCCTCGGGACTCGACCATCCGGTGGGCATGGTGGCATTGGACGACGGCTCGCTGCTCGTGGCCCTCAATTCGGGCAAGTCCTTCTGGACCTCGTCCGGCGCACTCGTCCGATTCGTGGACGCCGACCGCGACGGTGTGGCCGACGGTCCGGGAACCGTCCTAATCTCCGGTCTTCCCGGAGGGCAGACATCGCTGAAGCGCTGGGGAACACTGTTCTTCGTCACCGGACAGGGATCCGGAAAACCCATTACGCTTCTACGGGCGGGAGCGTCACCCGCAGATCCGTTGACGCGCATCGGATCCATCACGATCAACTACCCGGCCGGCAGTTGGTCGCATCCGCATTCCTCGCTCGGGGTCCATCCCACGCCGGGCGATCCCGCCAGTGTGGATCTGTTCTTCCAGCTCGGTTCGAAGGCAAACATCACCTCGACCACCGCGCGCGCGACGCTGACCAATGACCAGGTCCCAGGTGCGACCGGGTCGCTGGAAGGAGACTCAATCTATCGGATCACCCTTTCCGATCTCGCGTCCGGGGTTTCGGCATCGAACCTTACCCGCATCGCGCGCGGGCTGCGCAATCCGGCCGGCTTCGCCTTCGAACCGGGCACGGGCGATTTCTATTTTGAGGACAACGGCATCGACGGCCTCGTCAACGTCAACGAGCCGACCAGCGCGGACGAACTCAACCGAATTCCCGCCGCGGATCTCGGGGGAACCGTCGAGGACTTCGGTTTCCCGGGGACGTACACCACATACCGCACCGGAACCGTCGTGGGCGGCGCCGGGATCCAGCCGCTGATCGCCTTCCAGCCGCTGCCGGATCCATTGACCGGATCCGAGAGCGAAGGTCCCAACGACATCGCCTTCGCCCCGCCTGGGTTTCCTCCGGGACTCAACCGCGGGATTTTTGTCGGATTCCACGGCCGGTTCTCCGCCGGAGGACTGGCCAATGAGGAGAACCCGCTGGTGTACGCCGACCCGGCCACCGGCCAGTATTTCCACTTCATCGGGAACAACGAACCCGACGTCGGGCATCTCGACGGACTGTTGGCCACGACCACCTCGCTGTTTGTCGCCGACATTGCCCCCAAGGGCGACATCGGTTCCGGCGGCGGCACGGGGATCATTTATCAGATTCAATCCCTCGTGCCTCCGTCGCTTACGTGGCGCAGGATCGGCGACTCCCTGGAACTGACCTGGAACTACGGGACCCTGCATACCGCCACATCGTTGACGGACGCCTGGCATGCCGTCGACGGCGCAACGAGTCCGTTGACGGTTCCGGTCGATCAGGCGGCAGGCCTGTATCGGGTCCATCCATAAGATTCCGACTCATTGGATGCCCCAGGATTCCGGCAGGAACGTCACGTCCGGTCGCCGGGGAATCGACTGATCCGATCCCGTGGGTGAACGCCAATCCCATGCGGACTCAACGCAGAAGGTTGCTGTGGACCGGCATTTCCCGATAGAAACGAGCCAACCCCCGACGAGGCATGAGCGACCTGAATCCGGATTTCGAGGAGGTCCTCTTTTCCACCGCGCTCCCGCTGGCGCCCCGCGAGCGGAGCGCCTATCTGGATGCCGCGTGTTCGGGGCAGCCATCCCTTCGCCACCGGGTCGAAAAACTACTCGCGGCGAAGTCCGATCTGGATCGGTTCATGGAGACTCCGGCCTCGCCCGAGGCGCTGGCCACCCTTGGGGGGGATTATTCCTATGAACCGGGGGACGATACCGCCGGGCGTCGGATTGGCCGTTACCATCTGCTCCAGAGAATCGGTGAAGGGGGCTGCGGGGTGGTGTACCTGGCGGAGCAGGTGGAACCCGTCCGCCGGCAGGTCGCGCTCAAGGTGATCAAGTCGGGAATGGACACCCGGAGCGTGGTTGCCCGATTCGAGGCGGAGCGCCAGGCGCTCGCCCTCATGGACCACCCGAACATCGCCAAGGTCCTCGACGGCGGCGCGACGCCCAACGGCCATCCCTTTTTCGTCATGGAACTGGTCCGGGGGTGCCGGATCACCGAGTACTGCGACCTCCATCGTCTCTCCACACGGGACCGCATCCCCCTGTTCATCCAGGTCTGCAAGGCGGTCCAGCACGCTCACCAGAAGGGCATCATTCACCGGGACCTCAAGCCTTCAAACATCCTCGTCACCGCGCCCGAACACGGCGCACCCGGGGTTCCGATGATCATCGACTTCGGGATCGCCAAGGCCACCCAGGGACGGCTCACGGACCACACGTTGTTGACCGAAGTCAACCTGCTGCTCGGGACACCCGCCTACATGAGCCCTGAGCAGGCCACGATCACTGCCCTCGACATCGATACGCGCAGCGACATCTATTCGCTGGGGGTGCTGCTCTACGAACTGCTCACCGGCCACACCCCCTTTGATACCCGGGAGCTGCTTGCAGCCGGCTTTGAGGAACTGCGGCGCACCATCCGGGAGCGGGAGCCCCCAAGGCCCTCCCTTCGACTCAAGACGCTGGGAACATCCGAACAGGAAGTGGTCGCCCGGCTCCGGCGGACGGACCCACCGAAGCTGGTTCAGCAGATTCATGGGGATCTCGACTGGATCCTGATGAAGTGCCTGGAGAAGGACCGCGCACGCCGGTACGAGACGGCCAATGCGCTGGCCGCGGATCTTCAGCGGCACCTGGACCACGAACCGGTCCTCGCGCGGCCTCCCAGCCGAATTTACCAACTTCAGAAAACCCTTTTCCGCCACAAGGTGGGTGTCGCCGCCGCGGCCGCGGTCGCCATTTCCGTCGCGGCCGGACTGGTGATCAGCAGCCTCGCCGCCGTGCGAGCCCGGCACGCCGAGTTGCAGACGCGGCGCACCGGGTACGTCGCCGACATGGATCTGGCCAACCGCGCCCTGCAGGACGGTGACCTCGGCGTGGCACAATTGCTCCTCCGCCGACACCAGCCCCGACGCGGAGAAACGGATTTGCGCAACTGGGAGTGGCGCTACCTGGCCGGCCTTGGCAACGGAGACCCGCATGAATCGCTGGCGGCCCACACGTCCGCTGTATTGTTCTGCCAATTTCTGGACCGACACACACTACTGACCGCGGGGTCTGCAGACTGGCGAACGGTCGTGTGGAACCTCGCCTCCCCCCATTCAAACCACACCATCACCAACCGGGGTTATGGAGGCGGGGTCTCGGGAGTCGCGGTCGCGGCTTCCTCACCGAACCATCTGTACTACCGAGCCAAATGGCGCAGCAGCACGAGTCTTTGGAAGGTCGACCTGCGTTCCGGCACCGAATCACCGCTCCTCGAGACGGAGTCACCCATCGGGTCGGTGGACCTCTCCCCAAACCAAGGCGTGCTTGCCGTGGCGTCGGGCAGCCAGGTCGGACTTTGGGATCTCAATGGGAATCGGTGGATCCAGCATCACGACACGGAGGCGGGGGAAGCCACCCAGGGGAGTTTTTCTCCCGACGGCCGCGTGCTGGCGGTGGCGGACCTTTCCGGACATATCGCCCTCTGGAATCTGGCGGAGGGCACACGGCGGATCCTGACCCGGGACCCCGGGTATGCAGGCATCCTGAGCTTCTCACCCGACGGCCGCTGGCTGGTCGCTCCCGGCGGCCCGGGCGCCACCCGCGTCTGGAACGTCGGGGACTTGAGCCTTGCGGCGGAACTGCCGGACACCGCCACCGCCGAACTCGCCGCGTTCTCCACGGACGGCCGATACCTGGTGATCGTCGGGGGCGGCCCGTCCATTCGCGTCTGGGAAACCGCAGGATGGAAAAAGGTGCGCACCCTTCTGGGCCATACGGATCCCATCACCGCATTGGATTTCTCTCCGGACGGACGTCTCCTCGCGACAGGGTCCCGCAATGGCGAAGTCAAACTCTGGTCGACGGAAAACCTGGGAAGCCCTCCGGGGATCGTCCCCTTTCCCCCATCCATTGCCATTGGACTGGCTGCCGACGGAAGTGGATTCTGGCGCATCCCGCAGCCGATTCGATCCAACGGAGTCGCGTTGTCGTGGACCGCGAGCGTCTGGTCGGGCAATCCGCCGCGTGCGGTCTTTGACGTCCCGCTGCCGGCTGGCGAACCCCCGAGCTGCGCCCTCCTCCCGGATGGCCGCGCGCTTGTCCTCGGAGGGGAGGATGGAAGCCTCCGGATCGCCGGCCCCGGACGGGAACTCGTCATCACCAATGCCCACGATGGATCCGTTTACCTAATGGATGTCTCGATGGACGGAACCACCCTGGCAACGAAGGGACTCCATGAAGACCGCGTCCTCATCTGGAGGCTGCCCGGGTTGACACCCATCGCAGAATTGTCCAACGCCCAACACATCCACGCCATCAAACTCTCTGACGATGGCGGCCTGCTTGCCGGCATGAGCGGTCCTGGAGACCTGGGAGTCTGGGAGATCCCGTCGATGAAGGGCCCGAAGATGTGGCACGGACTCCCGGCCGCCCAGGCGGTCACCGCATGCGCCATCTCCCCGGATCATCGCCGATTGGCCGCCGCACTGAACGAAGGTGGGGCCTTCCTCTTTGATCTCACCACACATCAGCGCACCGTGCTGCCACGAGCACTGACCCAATACGACTCGCTGTCATTCTCGGCGGATGGATCCCGCCTGGCGGCGGGTGCGGACGGCGAAAGCAGGCTTCTGGACACGACGACCGGGCAGACCGTGCTCCAGTTCACGCAGCGGGGCTTGCGGCTGGCCTTCACGCGGGACAGCGAGGAACTCCTTGCGGTCCATCCGGGCGGCACCTGGCGCCTTCGCGTGCCCCCTCTCAACGATCTCAAGGCGGGCTGGCTTCGGGAGAATCCCTCCCAGGAACCACCGCCGTACCTCGGGCCGATGACCAACTACACGAGACCGGGAGGATACTGATCCGCGTCCTCCGGCCCCTGACGCCCCATGAACGACGCCTCGAATTGCCTACCGCCCGACCCCGATTCCCTGCTGCCGTTGGTCTACGAAGAATTGCGCCGGCTGGCACACAGCAAGCTGGCCCGGGAAGCGGTCCCTCAGACCCTCCAGGCCACCGCCCTCGTCCATGAGGCCTGGCTCCGGCTCGGAGCCGACCATCCCCCTTCCTGGGAAAGCCGCTCTCATTTCTTCTGCGCCGCGGCAGAGGCCATGCGCCGGATTCTCATCGACCGCGCCCGGAAAAAACAGTCCCGCCGGAATGGAGGCGGCCAGATCCGCATGGACCTCGCCGAGGTGGAGATCGCCGCGCCGGCCCCGGAAGACGAACTGCTGGCGGTTCATGACGCGTTGGACCGATTCAGCCGGCACGCCCCCCAGAAAGCCGAGTTCGTCAAGCTCCGGTACTTCGCAGGCATGGAGTTGAAGGAGGCCGGCCGGATCCTGGGAATCTCCGAAACCACTGCGGTGCGCTGGTGGACCTATTCGAAGACCTGGCTCTTCCAGGCCATCCGTGAGGAACGCGGAGAAAGCTTCGGCAAACCCGGGTGAACCCCTCCTTTTGCCCCCTGATCGCCGACCGGTCACGGAGATGCCCCGGGGCCTCGGAACCCGGGAATGTTGCGCAGCCATGGTTGTTCCCGGCCCAAAATCCCGCATATGGCCTTGGGAAGAACCCGTCAACTGCTCGAAACACACCGTCATGAAAGCCCTGAGGCACCTCGCGTTCCTGGCCATCGCCTTCGTCGGCTCCGCCCAATCCACCGTCCAGTTCACCGCCGCACGCATCACCTTCTGGGAAAGCGGCGGCACCCTGTTGGTCAACGTCGAACGGTCGGCCCCTGCCGATACGACCGCCACCGTGGACTTCGCGACCGCAGACGGAACTGCGGCCCAGGGCGTGAACTACATCGCCACTTCCGGAACGATCACCTTCGCCCCCGGGGAAACCCGGCAAGTCCTGCCGGTTGCCATCCTGAATGACGGGCTCGTCAACCGGACCCGAAACTTCAGGATCGCGTTGAGCAACCCACACAACGCCGCCCTGGGATCCCGCCCGGTGGCGGTCGTCGACCTCAACGACAACGACGCGGGGCTGCAGTTCATCCTCGCGTCGTCGACTGTGGACGAAGGATCTGGAGCCGTGGTGCTCGGGATCGTCCGCGGTGATGACGGTGTCCTCCCGGTGACGGTGGACTTCTCCACCCTGGACTCCACGGCAATCGCCGGGATCGACTACACCGCCACAAACGGAACGCTCTCATTCGCCCCAACGGAGCACCTGAAGCTGATTTCCATTCCCATCCTCAATGACGGGATCAGGGAGGCGAACAAGTCGTTCCGAGTGAGCCTGTCCAATTCCATCGGAGCCACGCTGGGCGGCCAGTCGAAGACCTCGGTGACCATCCAGGACAACGACCAGGGCTTCCTGTTCGTCACCAATAGCTACATCCTCGCGGAGGATGTCGGCAGGGCGCGGATCGAGGTGCTTCGAGGGACGGACGCCACCCAGGAAACCGCATCTGTCGAGGTGGCGACCGTGAACGGATCGGCGCTGGACGGACTGGACTTCACGGGCATGACCAACACCGTCACCTTCTCGCCCGGGGAGCAGGTCAAGAGGGTCGAGGTTTCCATCCTAAACGATGGGCTCCAGGAGCCCAACAAGCAGTTCCGCCTGACCCTGAGGAATCCCTCCGAAAATGCGGCGATCGGGACCCGTGCCACGACCACCGTGATCCTGCAGGACAACGATCCGGGGCTCGGGTTCGCCTTCGCCGCCGTTACCAACACCTGGCCGCCGACACCCGAGGTGGCGGTCACCGTGGTGCGGGGCAACGACCAACTCCTGGGGGCCGTCACCGTCAATTTTACCACGAGCGACCTGACGGCCAGGGCGGGAATCGACTACCAGTCGGTATCAGGAACCCTGTCCTTCCAGGAGAATGAAACCGTCAACATCATCCGAGTTCCGCTGCTCCGAGCCCGGGCGCCCGAGGGAACACGGACCTTCCGTGTGTCCCTGAGCGACCCAACCGGTGGAATCCCGTTGGGGTTAGCCTCCGCCTCGGTCAGCATCGTGGGTTCCTATTTCACGGCGGCGCCCCCGCTGGATACCGCCCTGTCCATCCACCGCGCATCGGAAGGGAACACCCTCACCTGGGTCGGGGAGGGTAAACTGCACAAGGCGGATCGCGTGGACGGTCCCTGGCAGACCCTGACCAACGCCAGAAGTCCCCATACGGTGCAGTCGCCGATTCCGTCCGCGTTTTATGAAGTGACCCGCCCCCGCCCGGCGGAGGTCTACGTTCCTTCCTCCTACAACGAGCAGACACCCACACCCCTTGTCCTGCTGCTGCATGGATATGGGGGCTGGGGATCGGACCAGGAGAACTACATGAAGTTCCTGCCGCTGGCCGAAAGCCGCGGGTTTCTTTACTGCCATCCGGACGGAACACTCGACGTCAACGGCAACCGATTCTGGAACTCGTACTTTGACGACGACGCGGCAGCGGCGACCGCACAACAATTCAACGTGGATGATGTCGCCTACCTCCGGGAATTGATTCAGGAGATCGGACGCCACGTCACCGTGGACCCGAAACGCATCTATCTGATCGGTCATTCCAACGGGTCCATGATGGCCTATCGGATGGCCTGCGAGACCTCGGACCTCATCGCCGCCATCGCCGCATTGGCCGGCATGATGCCGCTGGAATACCTGGACTGCCAGCCTTCCGGGCCGGTCAACATCCTCCACATCCACGGCACGGCCGACGAGCAATACGGCTACTGGGGCGGGGCCTTTACGAATCCCCCGTTCCCATGGAACTCCTTTGCCTTCCCTGGCGTGCTCCGAAACCTGCAGGCCTGGGCCATCTACAATGGAGCCGGGGATCCGTTCACCGAGTCCAAGCCCACGCTGGATCTCACCTTGGGACAGCCGGGATTGGACAGCATCGTCACGCGTTACACCACGGCCCCTCCCGGTGGGGCCGTGGAATTGTGGACCATCGGCGGCGGACACCATTCCCCTCTTTTCAATGAAGGGAACTCCGCCTCTGACTTCGCCCCCCGGGTGGTGGACTGGTTGCTCGCACATCCGAAGCCTTGAGTTGATGCCCTCTCGGGATCGAAACACCAACCTGCATCGCGCCCGCCGACCCGGGGAAGCTCACGGAACCTCAACCACCACGCGATACAACCGGGCCGCCTCGGATTCCGGGCTCACGACGGGTTCGGAGATCTGCTGCGCCTCTGCGGGTTCCCATGTCTTCAGGCCCCCCCAGTCTCCTGCACCGAAACGAGCACGGGACTCGAGTCGGTACCGGCGCCCCGCCTCCGCAGACCACGCGATCCGATCCCGTGAAATCCGCAAACGGAGTGCGGAGGAGGCCTCCCGAGGATTGGTTCCCGCCGTCCACTCCTGCAGGGCCGAATACCCGTCTCCGTCGAGATCCGCTCCTGCATCCGCTGGATCCCGGTAGGACAGTCCCCAGGAGATCTCCCACGTGTCCGGCAGACCGTCGCCGTCCAGATCACTCTGGGTTGTGAAGAAACCGGAGCGGCCAAAGTGCCCATTGCCATCATCCACAAACAGCGCCGCACGAATGACCGGATCCGAAAGGGTGAGCGTCCCCTGCCAGACTCCGTGGACAAATCCGCGAACGGTACCCGGTTGAATGCCGACGGGAACCGCGTCCGCAAACGGCAGGATCAAATCCGAGGCAGGAATCCCGGGCGTGGAAGGACGCTGGATGACCCAATCGGAAGCCGTCCGGGTGTTCACGTTGCCCTTGCGCTGAAAACGAAACGGGCGGTCCGATGCGGCCTCCACCGCGGGCCCCTGCCAGCGGGGATCACCGACTCCCACACCGGAGGCCATGAATTCTGCCGACGCCCCCCCGGCCAGGAAAACATCCTCGGTTGCCCCCGAAGGGTCCTGCACCAGCACCGCGATCAACGGCTGTCCGAATAGATCCGCGGCCGTGTTTCCGGACCAAGGAGGCGTGAATCCTGCGAGGGACACGGAACCCACAAAATTGAGTCCCCATTGGTGCAGCACCAGGGTGCCGCCCTTCGCTAGGCGCGTCCCCTCGGGCACCGTCACCACCAGCGCCGGATCGGGCCAGACTCCCGGACCAAACAACAGCAACCGCCATCCGGAGAGGTCCACAACGTCCGGACTGACATTCACCACCTCGACAAAATCGCCACCGACCGCGTCTGCCGCGGTCACTTCCGAGATGATGATCCGGGAGGGAACCCCGGACCCACCCCGTGCCAAGACCGAAACCGCGCCATCAAATCCGTCCAGCACCGACCCGTCCGCGGACCTTGCCGTGATGGTCGCGGGAAACCCCTTCCCCGGCTCCACCACCGCCACCCCGGGCTCCACCGTAAACGAGACCGGGACATTGGAAGGGGTGTCGTCATCCACCAGGATGCCCCGGATGACCTCCGCCACCGGACGACATCCCGTCGCCTCCGAAATGCGCAGCAACAGCGTCTCGTCCCCCTCAAACACGTTGTCTCCGAGAATGTCCAGCGGTAGCGACACGCGCTGCTGACCGGGGTGGAGCTCAGCAACTCCGGACGCCGGACCAAAGTCGGAGCCTTCCCGGGCTTCCCGCCCGACAACGGTCCATCGAAACCGGGCCGGAAGTTCCGAGGCTCCCACCAGCTCGGCGTCAAAGGCGACCGGGTTGACCGGCAGGTCCGACTCGGCCCAACGGGCGGCCTGGATCCGCAGCACCGGGGCAAGGTCATCATTGCGCAAAGTCCCAATGGCCGAGGCCGACCGGACCGGACCCGGACTGACCGAGGTGACCGTCATCAAAAGCTCCTCGGTATCCTCATACGCGGCATCCCCCAGGATGGTCACACTGACCACCGCTTCCGACGCCCCCGCGGGAACCACCAGTTCCCCGGCCGCCGCCGAATAATCCCGGCCGGCCGTTGCCGTGAGATTGGAACTCGCAAAGGACAACTGGACGGGAACGAATCGGGATGGGTTGAAGTGAACGAGGAACTCCATCGTCCGCTGCGAGCCGGCAGGCCCCTCATCCGCGGATACGGCGTCCACCGTCAGCTGGAAATCACCCGCACTCACACGGAATTCCACCCGGTTGTTTTCCTCCGCAATGTCCTCATCCGGACTCTGCACCCGGGCATCAAGGCGGTAGTCGCGGGCGTTGCGCGCGCGCAAACGGACGGTGATGGGCACGACTGCCCCCCGATCCAGGGTTCCCAGGACGCACCGGATGACCCCGGCCGTCTCCGAGGCCACCCCCTGGCCCGTGGTGGCGGAAACAAATTCCACCCCCGGCGGCAGCACCATCACGAATTGAGAATCGGTTGAGGGACGCGCCCCAGCCTGATTCACCTGAAACACGACATCGAAGGGATCGTCCACGACGACCCTGGACGGCACCGCGGACGTCTCCAGGGTCAAGTCCGGCGCGCAGTTTCCGTTGGCTCCGGCCGCCGCGACCTGGGCGACCTGCCCCGCAGTCAACGCCCGGGAATGAATCGTCACCTCATCCAGATCACCCAGGAAGGTGTAGGTGGTGTCGCCAAAACCAACGACACCCCCCAGGGTGACGGGTTCCCCGCGGACGAAGGTTCCCGCGTATAGGGAACTCCCTGAATCCGCCCCGTCGATAAAGAAGCGTATCTCAAGTCCGGAGCGGGTCACCGCCACATGATGCCACTGGGTATCGAGAATCGTTGCCGTGGAGAAGATGGAATCCGTCCCGATCTTGTGCAGGTACAGGCGCCCATCCGGAACGATGCCGAATCCGAGGGCCGAGACCGGACCTCCGATGAAGAAGGTGTGGTTCCCCGTCGGCGAAACGGAGGTGAGGGACTCGCGCCGCATCCAGCATTCGATCGTAAAATCCCCCGGCCAAAAGGCCGCCTGCAGGGGAAAGGTCATCACCTCAAGATTCCTTCGGAAGCTGAACGCCTTCCCCCGAATCCCCGGCACGTAGGCCACCGTGGACGTCAGATTGCCCGTAATGCCACTGAACACCTCCTGAGCGCTGTCTTCCGCCGGCCACCAACCGACGGCGGAGGGAAGCGGATCGACGCACTCCCCCACCACCAGCAGGGACGCCACACCCTCATTGTCGAGGAGCACCTGATCCGCGGCATTCGGTTCCAGAATCAACCGGTTGGTCGCCCATCCGGAGTAGCCGGCACCCGCCCTCCAACGGAGGGTGAGCCGGGACGATTCACCAGGGGGAAGGTCCTGAAGTTGAAGCGGGCCTTCTGCGCCCACGGAACCCTGCGGCAGCACCGCACCCAGGAACTCCATCGACGGATGCGATTCCACCCGGATCTTCAACCCCTGGGCGGTCTGCGAGCTCCGGTTTCGCACCTCCGCGACCACGGACCATTCCCCTTTCTGGGAAACCACCTTGGGGGACGACACCATCACCAACTGAACATCCTCCAGACACCGGGGAAGCACTGCCCGGGCCTCATCCGCAATCTCCGTCGGTGAAAGCGCCCGGCGATAGACGGTGACGTCATCGATCGAACCGAGGAAGCCGTAGGTGATGTTGTCGAAGCGCTCGCTCAATCCGCCAATTCCATAGGTCGCCGAACCACCGAAAACCTCCCCCTGGGTCGCTTCACCCGCATCGGCTCCATCCACAAAGAATCGCACCGCCGCCCCCTGTCGCGTCACGGCCACATGGTGCCATTGGGTGTCCGTGACCGCCGGCCGTCCGCCACTGTTGCCCACTCCCACCTTGCCCAGAAACAGGGAGCCATCCGCAGCTATCCCAAACACCCAGGAGGATCGGTTGCCTGCCATCAGCACCGCGACGGACTCATTCCCCACCTTCGCGAAGTCACCGCGACGGATCCAACATTCGATGGTCAGATCCTGCAGCTCCAGTCCCGGGGTCGACGGAACACTGACCACGTCATCGAGTCCGTCGAATAGGAACGCCTGCCCGGTTCGCCCTGCACCCAGGCGGGCGTCTCCCAGGAAGGTGCCGGGAACGGACCCCAGGACGTTTTCCGTGCTCTCCGCCGGGAACCAGGCCGAGGCGCCCTCCCGAAGGGGCCGGCAGGTTGGGGCCGGATCCGCCCCAAATGCTCCGAAGACCATCCACCCCACCGCCGATGCACCTGCGAGGCATCGGGAAACGCTGCGTCGAGAGAACCGGAACGGAAGCAAATCGAGGAAGGTCATGGTGTCGGGCAAAACCGCGCCTTCGCTACAGAGGCTCCACTCCATTGTCTAGGGACAATTTGGTCCCCGGAGCATTTTTACACACTCTCCCTCTGGCGCGTCGTTTCCCGCGCCCCGGGGGTCACTTCGGACGCTGGCGGGACTGCACGACCCGCCGGAGTTCGTCCAGTCCCTCCCTGGCGACGGAATCCGAGGGATCGAGTTCGAGGGCCAGAGCAAAATAGCGTTCCGCCTCGCGAAGCCGCCCCAGGGAAGCCAGTGCAAAGGCGAGTTGCTCATGGGTTCGAGGGTGTCGGGCATCCAAACGAAGCGCCGTTTCGAATTCCGACCGCGCCTCCGGCAGACGGCCACTGAGTCGAAGGACGACACCCAGATTGTGGTGGGCCTCAGCCAGTCCGGGTTGCGCCTGAACCGCCCGCTCGAGAAGCGCCAGGGCCTCCGGGGATGAATTCTCC
>JAEUHD010000009.1 GCA_016793645.1 Verrucomicrobiales bacterium | reverse complement strand
GTCGGGGAAACGATGGGCGGCACGACTCCCAGAAGCGCGGAGGATGTGGAGATCATCGAGACACCGAGCGCAGTGATCGTTCTGGCGGAGCGGCGAAGTGGTTTGGGTGACGGGTTCATTCTGTTGCTGTGTTCAGGGTTGCGCTATTGGATTTGCCGGTTGTTCTCCGGCACCCACGGATGCGAAGTGCGGGAGCGAAAAGGGTCATTTCTCTTTTCGATGGTGGGGAAATTCACAGAGCCCCCCGGCAGTGAGGTGGATCCGGGCTGGAGTGGGCAGTTGGGCAAAGGCAGGGTCAGCGCCTCGTTCCCTCGGCGGCTACCGCCACTCCTCATCCCGGAATCTTGAGATTTTGTTCGATTGCTTGGCCCTTTTGGCGACGGTTCCGCGCATCACCTTGGAGACGCCTGATGGGCCTCCCGCCATGAACTCGAATCCCCATGTGGTTGAGATGATCTTCCTGGAGGCGATCGAGAGGGAGTCCCCTGAAGCCCGCCATGCGTACCTGAACGAGGCGTGTGCGGGCGATATCGCGCTCCGGCGCCTCGTCGAGGAGCTGCTGCGGGCCCATGGCAACGCGGGGATCTTCCTGGAAGGGACGCCAGGCGGACTCCCCCAGTCCGAAGCCCCCTCCCAAATGGATTCCAAGAACAGGAGTGTCCCCAGCGACGGTATGGCGGCGGACGCGTCCGGCGGACGCATCGGACGGTACAAACTCATCGAGCGGATTGGCGAAGGGGGCTATGGAACGGTGTTCCTTGCCGAGCAGGAGGAGCCGTTGCGACGCGAGGTTGCGCTCAAGGTCATCAAGCTGGGCATGGATACCCGCTCGGTCATCGCGCGCTTCGAGGCCGAACGCCAGGCCCTGGCGATGATGGATCATCCCAACATCGCCCGAATTCTCGATGCCGGGGTGACCGATGCCACCGGGGCACAGTTTCAGATCGGCCGCCCCTACTTCGTGATGGAACTGGTGCGGGGCGCCCCCATTACCCGCTTTTGTGACGAGCAGGAGATGACCGTGCCGGAGCGGATTCATCTCTTTATACAGGTTTGCCAGGCGATCCAGCACGCCCACCAAAAGGGAGTCATCCACCGCGACATCAAACCCTCCAACATCCTGGTTGGGGTTCAGGAGGGAAGGCCCGCGCCCAAGGTGATCGATTTCGGCATCGCGAAGGCGGTGGAGGGACGGCTGACCGACCACACCCTGGTGACGGCGGCCGAGCAGTTCATCGGGACCCCCACCTACATGAGTCCGGAGCAGGCGGACCGGGGCCGCCGGGACGTCGACACCCGCAGCGACATCTACAGTCTCGGGGTGGTGCTTTACGAACTCCTGACGGGACTGACCCCGTTTGACGCCAGGGAACTGATGAGCGGCGGCTTTGAGCAGGCTCGCCGCACCCTTCTGGAGGTGGAGCCCCCCACGCCCAGCATCCGGCTTCGCGCGCTCGAGCCGGACGCGCTGGCCAACACCGCCCGGCAGCGCAGAACCGAGGGCCTGAAACTGCCCTCGGGGATCCGCGGCGACCTGGATTGGATCGTGATGAAGTGCCTGGAGAAGGACCGGGGGCGCCGGTATGAGACCGCCAACGGGCTGGCGGCGGACTTGAGGCGCCATCTCGGCCAGGAGCCGGTCCTCGCCGGTCCGCCGGGAATCGGGTACCGGTTGTCGAAGGGGATCCGACGGTACCGGCTGGCGGTCGCCACGGTGGGATTGATCGCCTTAACCCTTCTGGGTGCCACCGGGGTCAGCACCTGGCAGGCGATTCGGGCCACGCGCGCGGTGCATCGGGCGGAGCAAAGCGAATCAAGAACCCGTGAGGCTCTCTACCTGGCGGTGATGAAACAGGCCCCAGCGGCCTGGGAGGCGGGGAACTCCGATCTCCTTCGCGCCCTGCTCACCTCGGTCTCGAACGCGCCCAATCGCGGGTTTGAATGGCGCTTTTGGAATGATCGGCTTCACGAGGAATGGCAAACTTTGGGCGACGCGTCGGCGCCCATCACCACCGTCGCCTTCACCGGCGAGGGGCGACACCTTGTCACCAAAACCTCCACGGGTGCCGTAACGTTGTGGGACACCGTGACCGGACGGACGGGGACGGAGTTTGGTGAATCCTCCCATTGGGAAGGCGCCACCGAGATCGCCGTTTCGCGCTCGCTGGTGGCGTTCGGAGACTCGAACGGCGTCGTGCGGTTGTTCGACCACGAAACGGGCAGGGAACGAACCGTTGTTAGGACGGGCGTGGCCCCTCTTCACTGCCTCGCTCTTTCCTCCGACGGCCGCCGAATGCTGGTTTCAGCCGCCGAGGGATACTCCCAGATCTGGGAGGTCGCGGGCTCCCGCAAATTGTTCACCCTTTCGGCTCCGAGCAGCAGCGCCTCCTTTTCTCCCGACGGCCAGGTGCTGGTCACCATGCATGGCGGGGTCCTTCGCCTCTGGGATGGGCAGTCCGGCATCAAAATCGCCTCCCACCCGGTCGAGGCTCCGTCGGAACGGGTGAGTTTTTCCGCCGACGGATCCCGGATGCTTTGCAGTGACCCGCGCGGGGCCACTCTTCGCGACCCAGCTTCGGGGCGGGTTCTGGAGACTCTCGACGGTCAGGCCCGGTCGGTCACGACCGCCGAGCTCTCGCCCGACGGCCGCTGGGTAGCCACCGGCGACGAGAAGGGCACACTCCGGTTGTATGACACGGGCGGACGTCTGATCACCACGTTTCGAGGACATTCAATGTCCGTCATGGCGGTGGCGTTTTCACCCGATGGGCGGCTGATGGTAACGGGAAGTCGCGACGGAACCGCGAAAGTGTGGTCCCTGCCGGCGGACCCGCCGCTTCTGGCGGTGCGTCCAGGGTACGGAATCACGGCCTTGGCCGCCGCCCCCGACGAGACCCGAATCGCGTCCGCAGGCAGTGACGGCGTGGCGCGGATTTGGGACTTCGCCACGGGCCGCGAACTGCTCTCGCTGCGGGGACATGCCGGGCGGGTGAATTCGGTGATCTTTTCACCCGACGGCGCACAACTGATCTCCTGCGGCGAGGATCGGATCGTAAGGATCTGGAACGCCACCACGGGGCATCCGCTGGCGACGTTGCCCGGACACACCAGCAACATCGTGGACGTCGCGGTCATCTCGCGCGAGCCTTGGCGACTGTTGACCGCCGGGGCTTCCGGAGAACTCATTATCTGGGACCCCGCGGCAGGGGGCATCGTGGCCCGGTTCTCGACTCCCTCCAGCCTGGGCGGATTGCACGGCGTGGCTGTCTCCGAGGATGGCCGACTGGTCGCCGCGGCGGGGGAAGGTGGAAGGGTATGGGTGGGGGAACGGGCAACCGGCACCCAGCGATTCGAGCTGGAGGCCCCAGCGCCGATTCGCTCCCTGGCCTTCAGCCCCGATGGACGCCGCCTCGCCGCCGCGGGTCTCCATGACCAGGCCTTCGTCTGGGACCTGGAGTCCCCCGACGCACCGCTCGCTCTGAGCGGCCACGTTGCGCCGCTGGAAACCGTGAGGTTTCTGGATGGCGGCCGCCGGCTGGTCACCACTGCCGACGACGACACGGTGCGGATCTGGGATACCGCCACAGGCCTTGAGTTGGTCGCACTGGGTGAGAAGTCTGCCGGATCGTCGCGGGATGTTCGATCCGCGCTGCTGGCCATCTCGTCGGATGGTCAGCGAATCCTGTTCAATCGGAATCGGGAGCTCCGGGTTTTGGAGGGGCCTATCAACCCGAAATCGATCCGTGCGGACCCCCCGGGTCAGCGCGGTGCCCGGGCGCCCACCAAGCGTTCGTTCCGCCCGGCCAAGGGAAACATCCGATAGATGGCGGCCGTGTCCGGATGGCTGGTCTTGGTGACCACCACTCGGAAGCAGGTGCCTGGTTTCGGTTGGGTGAACCGAAACACCGAAGTCTCTCCGGTCGCAAACACAGCATTCCCGGTGACGTCGCCCCGGGGCCCAAAAACCTCCCCCACGGACTCCAAGGATTCCAGCGAGTCGCCTGCAAACCCCTCGACTCGGGTGATTCCGTTGGCCTCCTGGCGAACCTCGAGCTCATTCACCGTGGTCGGCCTGTCAAAGCGGAAGTTGATCGCCGCCCGTCGGGAATCCGGGAGATGCGGGGTCGGGAACCCGTGGAATTGGAGAACGCCGGCGGTCAGGGGACCCGTTCCGGTGAGCTGGCCGATTCCGGCGCGGGGGTTGAGGGGAAACGGAGGGGCTTCCACGATCCAGATCTGCTCATGGCCGATCATGCTGAGTCCGCCCCCGCTCCCCGCGGGCGCCCCGATCATCACGATATGGTCCAGTGTCACGGGATCCGTGCGATTCTCGTTTCCGTCCCCGTCCCAGTCTTCGCGGTGCCAGTTGGCGCGTTGGGGATCAATATCAAAGGGGTTCTCGAAACCGTCGCCATCCAGATCGATATCGCAGGCATCTCCCCGCCCGTCGCCGTCCTGGTCGGCTTGATCCGGGTTCCTTTGGTCCGGACAATTGTCCCGTTCATTGGGAATTCCGTCGCCGTCGCGATCAGGATCCAAAGGATCAGGAATGCCATCGCCATCGGAATCCGCGTCACGGGAATTGGGTTTTCCGGAGGATGGATCCCTGGAAGCCGGGATTCCGTCCTCATCCAAATCGGAATCCCACATGGCGGCCAGCAGGCGCTGGCCGCCGCAGCGAGGGAAGATCTGGTACGCGGCGAAGCCATCCGCGCGGCTCGTGCGTGTGATCACCAAGCGCAACACGGAACCTGCGATGCGATTGCTGAACGCGAAGAAGTTGGTCTCGCCCTGGACGAACGCGTTCGACCCCATCAGATCGCCCAGGTTGCCGAACGAAACTCCCAAAGGAGCGAGCGACTTCGGATCGTCCCCGAGGAAGCCGGCAATCTGCGTGATGCCGTCCGTGTGTTGGATCACCTCGACGGCGTCCACCGGAAGACTTCGATCAAACACATAAGTGATCACCGCCCGCTCTGGATCCGGCGTGTGCGGCGCCGTGTAATGGTGGTCATGAAGGATCAGGCCGTTCTTGTTTACCGGATTCACCAGACGCCCCACACCCGCAGCCGTCGAGAGGGGAAACGGCGGAACGGCAACACCCCAAACCCCGTCTCGGACGCAGGAACAGTCCGCATCGCAACTGCCGGTGGGAATGGCCACGCGAATGATGCAGTTCAGGTGAACGGCATCACATGCATCACCCAGGCCGTCGCCATCCGCGTCGGACGGATCGGCACCGGGTTTCATTGGACACGGGTCGAAGCGATTGGGCACACCATCGCCGTCGAGATCCTCATCACACGCATCCCCAAGGCCGTCGTGATCCGTGTCCGCCTGATCTGAATTGGGGGTGCCGGGACAGTTGTCGGCAAGGTCCGGAACGCCGTCGCCGTCTTCGTCCCGGTCCTGCCCGGAGAGCGCCGGGAGATATCGCTCGCCGAGGCTGTCTCGGGGAAAGATGCGGTAGGTGGCGTAGGAATCATCGAAGCTGGTTTTTCGGATGACCAGTTGAAACACGGTACCGGGGACTCCGTTATTGAAGTGGAAGACATCCGATTCCTTCTCGGGTAAGATGGAGTTGCCTGTTGCGTCGCCATGGGTTCCGAAGACCGTTCCGATCGAAGTCAACGATCCCAGCGAATTTCCCACCAAACCCTCCACCTGGGTGATTCCGTTGGCGTGCTGGATGATCTCGACCTGATCCACGGTCACCGGCTCGTCAAAACAGTAGGTGATGACCGCCCTCCGAGGATTGGGAACGTGGTTCGAATAGGTTCCCCCATCGTGCAGCGAGAATCCCTCGGGCGGGGTGCTGGGCGACTGGACCGCCAGATTGACCAGGCGCCCGATTCCCAGGCGATCGTTGAACGGATGCGGCGCCGCCGCGGTGGCCCAAACCTGGTCAGACAGCGGAAAGCACGAGGCCGAACAACTGCCTTCCGGAATCTGAATCCGCGTGATGTGAAGGAAACGGCCCGGCTCGGGCTCCAGCGAAACGGAGTCCAGAGCGGCGTCAACCCCGATCGTGTCCGATGACGCATCAGAAAACCGGAGGGTGGTTCGCGGCGTGACGGCCCGGAACAAGACGGGGGTAGCCGGAAGCCATCCGGGACGGGAGGCATGAGAGGTCGCCTCGGCGAGCAGGGCGCCGTGAGCGGAACGGACCTCGCAATGAATCCCCACGGTGCCGGGGGCGGCGCCGCTTTTGCCGACGCTGTAGGCCAGGGAGTACGCGTTCCCGACGGCGGTCTCGACGGTCAGGGAAAGGGAGCCGCCTGGAGGCGCGTCACTGATATTGAACAGCACCCAGCGATTTCCCTGCGCCGGCGAGGACCCGGGCGTGGCGACGGCGGCGACCGCAATCCTTGACCCGGAGGGACCCTCCGCCCCCCACCGAGCCAGGGGTTGATGATTCACACCCTCCGACCACCAAAGCCCGGGTGTCAGGGCTTCGAAGCTCCCATCCTTCAAAGGGGCATCCCCGTCCTGCGCGTCGCCGATCCCGTCGCCGTCGGTATCGGCCTGGTGACGATTGAAAATGGCGGGCGCATTGTCCCGGTCGTTCGGCCAGCCGTCCCCGTCCAGATCGCCATCGCAGGCATTTCCCAGGCCGTCGCCATCCGTGTCTTCCTGAAGGGGGTTGAACGCCTCGGGACAATTGTCCTCCGAGTCCGCCCACCCATCCCCGTCCCGATCCGGGTCGCAGGCATCTCCAAAGCCGTCGGCATCCAGATCCCGCTGGTCCGGATTCGGGTTCTCCGGACAATTGTCCTCCACATCCGGAATCCCATCGCCGTCGGCATCAAACCGGTCGTCGGTTGCGGCCAGAAACCGCCGACCGAGACGGTCCCGAGGGAAAATCTGCAACGACGAATAGCCCACCGGCCCGTCGGTCCTGCGGATGATCAACCGCAACAGGGATCCCGGCCGGGTGTTGTTGAATTCGAAGACATCTGACCGGCCCTGATAGGTATGCCTCTCCTCGTAGCGCCTACAAACGGTCCCAATGCTTCGGAGCTTCTCCAGCGAGTCGCCCACGAGCGCTTCCATCATCACGATGGACGAGTTCAACGTTTCCACCTGATCCACGACCACGGGGCGATCAAATTGGTAGGTAATCTGAGCCCGGGTCGGATCCGGAATGTTGGGCGCCAGGTTCTTGTGGTCGTTGAGCACGTGAACGCGGAGAGAATGCTGACAGACGAGGTATCCAATACCCGCTTTGGTATTGAGCGGAAAGGGCGGGGCGTGAACCGACCAGACCTGATCTATTCCGGGCAGGCTTGGCGCCACATTCGCATCGTTGCTGCCGACGGGAATGCTGACGCCGATGATGTGATGAAGTTGCGCGCAGACGGTGTCCCCGGCGGCGATGGCCAGCAGGATGGCGGCGACGAGTTCCCTCATACGTTGGGGATTGCAAAGCCAGGACCGGCCGAATCGGGATCGGCGGTGCAGGACTAGGGATGGATGCCTGGGGACGCACCTGAGCTACGGAGACAGCCTCGGTTCGTCAATCGGGAATCTGGGGACCCTTGAGCCTCCCCGGGGGTGTCCAACACGCGGTCTTCAGCGCCATCGGGCGCAACCGATGTTGACCCTTGGGGTTGGATGGGTACTGCTCCTTCGTTCCCGAACCCTTTCCCAAGAGTATTGGAGTGGCCGAACCGGCCACCCTCTTCCAAACGACGCCATCCATGGATGATGTGACCCAGATCATCGAAGCGGCCGCTGCAGGGGACGAAGGCGCCGCGACGCAATTGTTTGATCTGGTTTATGCGCGGCTTCGTACGATCGCCGTGGAGAAGATGGCCCGGGAGGCCGCCGGACAGACCCTGCAACCCACCGCACTGGTCCACGAAGCCTGGCTGAGGCTGGGGGCCGGGACGGATCCAAAATGGGAGAATCGCGCGCACTTCTTCGGTGCCGCGGCCGAGGCGATGCGACGAATCCTGGTGGAGCGCGCCCGCCGCAAACAGGCGGCCCGACACGGAGGCGGGGTGGAACACGTGAACGCGGACACCGCTGATATCGCCGCGCCGGGACGCGACCAGGAGCTGCTGGCATTGAACGAAAGCCTGGATCGTTTCGCCCTTGTCTATCCGACCCGGGCTGAGCTGGTGAAACTCCACTTCTTCGTTGGACTGACGTTCGAACAGGCGGGCGAAGTGATGAACATCTCTGAGAGAACGGCCAAACGTTGGTGGACCTTCTCAAAGGCGTGGCTGTACCGGGAGATGACCTCCTCCGAAGACGCGACGGGCGCCTTCTGACGTCGGCGGCTACGAAGGGAATCGCCCGTTGACACGAATTAAACCACTCCATTGAGTCGGTTTTGTCGCCGCTCCGGGGGTCCCAACCGCCTCCTGACGACGCGGACTGAAACAGAGTTGAATCTGTCGGCGGATGTCATGAACCCAGGCCGTTCACGCCACGCGGTGCAGGATGTCCCGTCAACCCCAAGCCCCAACACGAAGATCCACCAAAGCCATGGCCCTATTCACCAAAGCGGAAATCCGGCGAGCCATCGACCAGGCCCGAAAGCATCTCGCGCGGAAGCAGGAACCCCGCGCCCCCAAGCGTGAACCCCTGCCCAGCGAGCGGGCCGCGGCCCGACTCGCCGAGGGGTGGGCAACGTCTTCCGGACTGGACCTGAAGGCGCTGGAGGCACTCCGGAAGCAGCACCGCAAGGAACTCGACAGCGCGATCCCCAAGCGGTCGGCGGATGCCGCCAGGCGGTGGTCCAAACACATCCGGGCGACCCAGGCTGAGATTGCGGAGCGGCTTGAAAACGCGCACGCCACCGCGCCGGCCGGGAACTTTTTTCCACCCGGATTGCTGCTCCTCGACACACCCATCGGCCTGATTTCGGCGGACGATTCGCTGATCCAAAGCCGGCGGATCGAGGCGCAGCGGAGCTTCGCGAAGTTTCGGGTGGACCGGCGTTCCAGCGGGATCGATCAGGTCAGCTTCCTGTACCTCTTCCGAAACGATCTGTCCGCACCGTTCCTCTACAACTTCCTCGCGGTCCAATCCATCAGCGGCCATGCGAACCTCTGGCTGGATGGCAACCCTTCCTATCCCTTCAGCAACGACTTTGGCTTGGTTACCCTCGATGTCCGGGTGGATGTCGTCCCGGCATCCCTCACGACCGAGTCCTCCAGGGTTTTGAACATGAGCGGCGTTGCCCTCAATGGGCCCTCCTATTGGGAAAACGATACGAAGGACCAAACCTTCTCCCAGGGCGGGTTCGTGACGGCGAATGGTTTGGTCCTGCGTCCGGGACAGACGGCGGTCATCGTCGTTTCCGCGACGGTGAAGTCCGAGATCGACGATGGCCACCTGGTCATCGATCTCGACCAGGGAGACTTCGGATTCCGTTCCCCTGGCGTCCTGGTGGTGCCCAAACGTCAACTCTTCGAGTTGAACATTCCCTCCGGCCTGATCCTGACACCCGTGTAGGTCACGTGACTTGATTGGGGACCGCACCATGCGGGTCCCTCCCACCTCCACCACGGGAGGGATGGCGTATCGCCGTCCGTAATCAGGTCCGGGACCAAGTCGTGGGATAAAACGGCGGGTCGATTCTCTCACGCGGGGCGCGATTGGATTGGGGACCGCACCATGCGGGTCCCTCCCGTGGGACGATGGGGGGCGGCGCTCCGACCAAAGTCCGATGGCGGGCTGGAGCGGGCGGATCGACTCTGCACTCGCAATTCCGCCATGTATCTTCCGCTGCACGGCCCCCATCGCACCCAGGTCTTGATCGTCCTGACGGTGCTCGTTCTCGGCTTTGCCGCAGTCGCGATTGTCGGGAAGACCCTGTTCTCCATCCGCGCACCCCATGGCACTCCCGTCGGTCCGTCCCTTCGGGCAGGGAATCAGATCGCAACCCTGATCGAGACACGGGAGCCCTACCTGGTTTCCCTGCATCACAATGGAGGCAAGGACCGCTATCGGGTGGGTGTGCTCCTCCAGCCCTTGGATGGATCAGGTCCCGGCAAAGTCGTGCCCATCAGTGGAGGACATGCCGCCGGCCAGTTGGGGTTGATCGAACTGCTTGGATTCGACGGGCACACCGTCTGGTTCTATGTCACGGAGCTGGGAGGCGTGAACGTCAGGACCGGAAAGCGCGTCACCGCGTCGGACCTGGACCGAGCCAACTCCTCCGGCCTGGAGCAGGGTTGGGACAATCCGAGCCGGATTGCCTTCGGAACGCGAATTGAGCTGTTCTCCCCGGACCGCCAGCGGTTGGTGGAAATCGACCCCGAAACCCTGAAGGCCATCCCGGCCCCACCCGGCCGAAGACCCACGATCAACACCCGGGACGCCAAACTGGAAAGCTTCCTGACCCCGTTCGCATTTCCGTCCGCCACGGAATGGATCGGCTTGATCTCGGAGAAGGACTCGCGGGACAACTACAAGGTCCACTCCTGGATCTGGACCGGAAAACGCGCGGACGACGCGAAGGAGGTCCGGCAGTTCCACCGGGGTTCGCACGGCCCGATGGACCGGCCCGCCACCCGTGAAGTGCTGTCCTCGACCGCCGTCGGGGGCGGGGATTTCCTGAACGCCGCGTTCGTGTCCGCCACGCCCGGGGGCGAGGCGCTCCGGCTCTCCGGTCCGGACGGCTTTCTGATGGTATTCACGGGGGAGGCCGGCCTAAAGGGAACGCTGTGGGTGGCGCGGATCGACACGACCGGAAGGATCCTGTGGAAGGTGGACACGGGTCTCGATCGGTTCCTGCTGCAACAGATTCTTCCCGATGCGCACACCCCGGCATTCGTCGGAACCCGGCTTCCGATCCCGGACAAGCTGTCCGAGCCGTTTCTGGTGGTCGTGGACGCGTCCACGGGCGCCGTCTCCAACCACTCCCTGTGGCGATGAACCCATCCGTCCACACAGTCCGCGTCCCGATGCGACCCTCCTCCGTCCAGGATCCGAGATCGATGCACCGGTGGATCCCGTATCCCATGGCAGCGATGTCGAGGAACTTCCGTTCCGTCCCTCCTGCGGATTCCCCGTGAACCCGGTCTCCCTCCAACTTTTGGCCACCGGCTTCACGGTGGTGGCGGCACTCCTGGGTGTCCCGTCCCTCATCGCCCTCGTGGGCTGTGGAATCCGGGCGCTGGCCTGGATGTTCTCGGCCCCACCCACCTCACCGTCCTCCTTTGGGGACAACCCGGATGCGATCCTGCGGATGCTCCAGGGGATGACGGTGGTCGCCGGGTGGATGGCGCGGGCGTCCGGAGCGCTGACGGAGCTCCTGGTCAAGCTGCTGGCCGTCGGGGCGACGGTGGGATTGATGCTGGCGATTGCCTGCTGGTGGACGGGTCGGGGCCTGCGGGTGGGCTCCGAGGGGGCGCGTGTGCTTGCGGGAATTCTCCTGCTGCTGCCGCTGTTGCTGTCCCTGGTTCTCGCCCTGTCGCTCCCGGGTCCCCTGCGCCTGCTGCTGTGCGGAGTCATCGTCGTCTGCGTGCTGGGCCTGCACGCGGTCTGGACCGGTTACGCTCCGGGCGTCTCCCAGGGAGGGGTTCCATGAATCGCCTCCTCACCTTCCTCGTGGGACCGGAGTCGGTGCTGACCGGACTCACCCTGGTCGTTTATTGGTTCTGCGCCCGCCATGGCTCCTACGCCTCGAGGGATGTGACGATCCTGGAGCGCACCTTGTGGCTGCTGCCCTTCGTGGCGATCGCGCTGGCCTACGCAACCTTCCTGGTCCCGGGCGCCCGCTCCTGGAGCTGGCTCGTGAGGGTCAATATCGCACTGCTGATCGCCCTGGTCGTGGGATCGGTCCGCATCATCGACGGGTTCAAGGAGCCCGGGACCGGACCCAACGGCGGGGCCATTGGACTCCTGGTGGTGATCTGCCTCTGGATCCTGGTGGGTTCGCTGGCGAACTCCATTGCGGCTGCATTCCTCCTGGCCGAACACCGGCCCGCGTGGGCGCAATGGTTCCGGGAACGAAAGATTCTGGGAGGCCTTCTCATCGTCGTGTCGGCCGTACCGATGGCCTTCGCCATGTCGACGTTGACCGGGGTTGCCGCGGGTATTTACGCAAGCCTCCCGCGCTTCTTCCAACGCTGAGGATGGGCGGGCTTACCCGCGCGCCAGAACCTCAATCAGGTACGTCAACTCCTCCGTCGCATCGCCGTCCTCGGGCAGGGTCTGGCGGATCTCGTGGAGGAGCGTTTCGCGGAAGCGTCGGCGGAGGCGGTGGATGGCAACCTTGAGCGCTCCTTCCGACAGCCCGAGTCGTGCGGCGATCTCGGATTGGCGTTCCGCGGGGCCGCTTCCCTCCAGACAGGGCTTGAGCTGCGCGAACCATTCGGCACGGCCGTCGCGACCGTATTCCTCCGCCAGTTGGGCGAGGGAGCGTGCCATCAGGGCGAGCGCCCAGTCCCGGTCAAACCGGGCGTCGTCCGACTCCGTCGCCGGCTCCGGGACCCGCTCCAGGGATTCCGTTGCAATGCCGCCCCCGCGCTTCAGACGGGCGTCCCGCTCACGGAGGTCGGAGAGGAAATGCCGCAGGGCGCCGAGAAGATAGGAGCGGAAGCGTCCGCGCCGGGGATCCGCGCCCTCGAGGTGGCTTCCCCGAAGGACATGGGCGAAGAACTCCTGGCAAAGATCACGGGCGTGTTCCTCGTCCAGTCCGCGACTGCGAAGGGATCGGAGAACCGGATCGCAGTAGGCGCCGCAGAGCTCGGAGAGCGCCGCCCGTGCCTCCGGGGAGTTCCCCTTCGCCCGCAGGACCAGCGACCAGCGGGTGGGGGCAAAAATCGGCCGCGCCGGAGGGGAGTCAGTCACGGCGTCCGGGGCCAGGGGAATGCCACAACATTGGTTTGCGGCGGCACACCGAAGTTCTTGGTGTGTCGAATCACGATGAACTGCGGTTGCTGACCGGGTCGGAGCGCGAGGACCTCTGAGGTGTCGACGAAGATCTCCTCCCAGGTTTGATCCGATTCGCCGTCCAGTCTCCGCTCGCAAAGGGTGAGGCGGGATTGATTCGTCCAAAGTTTCCGTCCCTCGTCCTGGGACCAGGCGAGAATCGCCGGCTGGGGCGGTTGGGCGCGGGCTGCGAGAATGGCCAGCAGCGCCAGAAGTCCGCCGTTCCTCGACTGGGTTCTCAGATGCAGGTCCCGACGCGGGGGATTCCCCGGTGATGGGATCCAAAAGAGGAATTCCCGGTCCGGATCCTCGGGAAGCATGCGGAGGAGGGCGTGAAGGATGAACATCGTCAGGCTGGGATCGCCGTGGGCCAGCTGCAGGAAGGCTTCGGGCAGGGGAAGGGACAACTCATGAAACTCCCCGGCGGAGGAGGAAGAACGGGTGATCGCGGCGCCATTCCGAAGCCGGTCCTCGGCCAAACCACCCGGGATCTTGGGTCCCATGAGAAACTCTGCCACGGCGGGTCGCTGCGTGGCCGGGGCGCCGAGGAGACGGGTCAGGAACTCTGCTTCGGATACGGTGTGAACGGATCCATCCCCGAGCGCCACCGTCCGGACCAGTGCGCCGGATTCAGAACGGGACGGAGACGCGGCGACCACCGCACCGCTGTCGGTGGTGGCATCGATGGGTCCGAAGATGACCAGCGGTTGGGAGGTGATCGGGTCCACAGCAATCGGGTTCGGCGACGGGAATGGATGGGCTCCCGAGGCGGCGCGTCGGACCATGGACGCTACAGCGAGCCCGGCGGTGAGGCAGAGGGCGAGTCCAAAGGCAACGATTCCGCCGAGCGCGCTGGACGGCCACTTCACGTTCCTTCGGGGACCCCGGGCGGTTATGGCAGCCACCGCGAGTGCGAATCCCGCGAACCCAACCAGGATGAGCAGAAACTCGAGAGGTGTGGGCCTGAGCCACGGCAGCACCCGTGGCAGCAGGAGCGCGGAGGTCGCCGCGACTCCGGCAACGATTGCAAAAAACCTCCACGGACCCGCGACCCGCAACAGGGCGGGATCAATCACCGGCGGCACATGGCCCCGGATGCGGGCGATCTGTTCCGTGATCTTTCGGTGCCATTCCTGCACCAGGGTGTTGGTGGTCCAGGTGGCGTTCCACATCGAGGTGTAGGGAGTGAGCAGCAGGATGCGCTCCGCGGCGCCCTCCCGATGGCGCAGCGCGATATAGGAAAGGCCGGTGGGCTTGGTCAGGCGTGGGTACTCGCCGAGGCCGATGCCCAGAATGTCGGAGAGCGGGATCACCGTAGTGCCTTCGCGTCCGGCGAAGACGAGGCGTTCCGCCTCGAGACTCACCGTTCCTCCGTCGGAATAAATGTAGAATTGGGCCAGAATCGTCCGGAGGTGCTCGGGAGTGCTGGCAAAGCACGAAGCGGTGGCCAGGGCCATTCCTGGTCCGGCGGGTGTGGGGGGCTCCGGCGGCTGGCGCAATCCCTCCACCTCATCCTTCACCTGCCCCGCGGATTGCTGGCGCAGCTCGCGCTCCTTGGCGAGGGCGCGGAAGACGATCTCGTCCACGCGGGCGTCGAGATAGGCTTTGGTGGACGGCGCGGGGAATCGTCCAAGCGGCAGCTCCCCGGTGAGCAACTCGTAGAAAACCACCCCGAGGGAATAGATGTCGGCGCGGTGATCGACGAGGTCCGGACGCTCCACCTGCTCCGGAGCCATGTAGTGCGGGGTGCCGAGGCGATGTCCGGTCCGGGTGAGGGTGATGTCGGGCTGGGCGTCCGCAGGCTCATCCAGAAGTTTGGCGATGCCGAAGTCGGCAATCCTCACGCGTCCGTGGGAGTCGAGCAGGATGTTCTCGGGCTTGATGTCGCGGTGCAGCACTCCGTGGGCGTGCGCGTACTGCAACGCATCGCAGATGCCGGGAATGATCTGGAGAGCCTGCGCCGGGGTGAACCGCCCGGCTCGCATTACCTGCCGGAGGTTGGCGCCGTCCACGTACTCCATCGTCAGGTGGCAGAAGCCCCCGGACTGTCCGTGGTGGAAGACGCGGACGATGCCCGGGTGATCGAGCCGGGCCAGCGTTCGGGCCTCGCGGTTGAAGCGCTCCACGAAGGCGGGATCGGCCGCGAGCTTCCCGGGCAACAGCTTCAAGGCGACGTCCCGGGACGAAGCGCGGTCCCGGGCGTGATAGACAAATCCCATGCCTCCGGACCCGAGAAGGGACAGCACCTCCAGCTCCGGAAATGCGGCGGCCACTTCGGCAAGGGTCGGGGGTTGACGGGATGGGCCACCCGCAGTGGTCCCGGCATCGGTGGACGTGGAGGCCCCGGCGAGCACGCAGCGGGGGCAGAGTCCCTCCGGTGCTCCGACAGGGACGGTGCATGCGCAGTGCGGGCAGATCCTGGGTTCTGAGGGAATTTCCATGCACCGGGCAACTGGGGTCTTTCGCGGTCGAGGTTACTGCAATTCTGCGCAGAAGGGTCGAGGAACTTCGGTTCGTCGGATGCGGCGTCCCCCGAAGAGCGGGAATGACACCTGGGCGTTCCGATGCAACGCTGGCCAAAACGTTTCGTGGACGCTTTGCCTGCGGGAGGTCTCGTCATGATTCAACACTTCGACCATCTGACCGTGGCCGTCCGGGACCTGGCGGCGGCGACCCACTTCTTCGGGCTCCTCGGATTCCAGGTGGAGAAGTCGGTGGTGATCTCCGGTCCGCAGTTTGCGCGGTATATGGGAGTGGACGGCATTGAGGCGGACCACATCACCCTGGTGTTGCCGGGGGTATCCCCCCGGACGGAGATCCAGCTCCTTCACTACCGCCACCCCGAACCGCTCGCCGATCCGGCGATCCCGAACCTGTGCCGGGTCGGATTCAACCACATCTGTTTCGCCGTGCAGGATCTGGACGCGGAGGTGGCGCGACTCACCGCGGCCGGCGTCTCCCTGCGCAACGAGGTGCTGGACTTCCACGGACGGAAGCTCGTGTTCCTCACCGGCCCCGAAGGCATCACGGTGGAATTGGCGGAGTGGTCGTCCTATTGAGACTCGCGCAAAAGGGTGACGTACAATCCCCACCTGCGGTGGCTGGAATTCCCCAGCGCCGGAGGCGCGCCAGACAATAGCCCCGGGCGTGAGCCCGGGGTGGGTGTTGGCAAGATCCCAAGCCCCGTAGGGGCGGCAGAGGGCCCGGCCCACGCGACGAAGCTGCTTTCTTTCGCCCCTCCGGGGCTGAGCGGGATTCCCGCCCCAACCCACGGCCTACGCCGTGGGCTACTGTCTTTCGCCGCTCCGCGGCTGGAGTTCGTCGCGTGGTCACCCTATTGAGCGAGGATCAATAGGAGCAGTGCGGAAGCGGAGCTTCCGCTTTTTCGCGGACGACGCAGGGTTGGGAAATGGGTGTGGGATTCGAGGTTGGGGCGTGATTCCAAAGCGGCAGCCTCCCGTCCCGCCGTAGCGTCCCGCCGTAGCGTCCCGCGAAGGCGGACCGCGAAGGCGGACCGCCGCATTCCCCATCCTTGGGTTGCGGGGCGGTCAGGAATCGGGTGCCCTTCGGGAAACGAGGCCAGCGATCCAAAGTTGCTCCACCGCACCATGACCGCCAAACACCGAATCTACACGACGCCCTTCGCAAAGGTGTATCCGCTCTACGTGGCCAAGGCGGAGCGGAAGGGACGCACCCGTGCCGAGGTGGATACCATTGTCCGTTGGCTGACGGGGTACACCCAGCGGCAGCTGGAGGAACTGTTACAGACGCCGACGGATTTCGAGACGTTCTTCAC
>JAEUHD010000128.1 GCA_016793645.1 Verrucomicrobiales bacterium | reverse complement strand
GGCAGAAGACGGCCAATCGCTGCTGACTGCGGCCGGGGACCAACGAATCCGGAGGTGGAGCTGGGAAACCGGTGCCCCCGAGACGGATTGGGGAACCGGAATGAGCTATGCCTATACGCGGCGGGTATCCAGCCGCAACGGCCGATTCGTCGCCGTCCTCATGGCCGATCCCCAAAGCCCTCCGTCCTTGCGCCTCTGGGCACTGCCGCCGGTAGACCGACGGATCGCACCTTCATTCCCCATCATGCGCGCATCGCTGAGTCCTGACGGAAAAACCGTGGCCGCGGGTCATTTCGCCGACCAACTCTCGCTTTGGGACGCGGAAACAGGCCGGAGAGCGGACTACCTCGTCGGCCATCACCGCACAGTTTCCTCGGTGGCCTGGACCGCCGATTCGAAGACCCTATTCAGTGCATCGGCCGACCACACCGTTCGCCGCTGGAATGTGGCCGAGCGACGATGCGACCTTGTCCTGACCAATCTGAACGGACCGATCTGGTCGGTGTCCATCAGCACCAACGCTGATGTCGTGGCGGCCACCGACTTCACCAGTGCGGTGGGACTTTGGCACGGGGATGGAACCTTGATCCAAATCTTGAAGCTCGGTCGAAGCCTCGCCGTACCGTCTGCGATCGTGAGTCCCGACGGACGTTGGCTTGTGGTGCTCGGATTTCCCACCGGCCAGGGGGTCTGGGCAGTCTCTTCGACCCGCCAAGTCCTCAAGTTCGATGTTGGAACTACCGCATTTGCAGATCTGCCGCTCGCCGCGGCGTTCAGTCCAGACGGTCTGCGACTGGCGACCATCGCTCCCAGTGGCCAACTGACCCTCTGGGACACCCGCACCTGGAAACCCATCCGGTTGATCACCACGCGATCCGGGGCAACCGATCTCGTCTTTTCCCCTGATGGAATGCGGCTCTTCCTGGCGGCGAGTCGGGGAGCTCAGTCCATCGGGGATACTTCGGTGGACCTCCACGATGGACTCACCGGGGAACGGCTCGTTTCCCTTGGCAAGGTGCCCGGCTGGACCTCGAGCCTGGGACTGGATCGCGACGGCCGCCGGCTGCTACGAAGTGTGCAGGACGTCGCCTCGCGTGGTCACGGCGCGGACCTCTGGGACGCCTTTCCTTGGCGGAATCAGGATTACCCCGGGAATCCGGACGAATCCCTGGCATCCCGAGTCCTCAGATTCGCCCGCAATCAGGACCGCACCCGTCAGCAACATCTGCAGACCGCAGCCGCAGGCCAACCGGAGACCTGGCCACCCGAGCCCCGGAGTCATTGGCGTCCTCGGGATGCGGCGACTCCGACGGAATGCGTGGATCTCACCGCCGCATACAATGGTCACCTGGAGACGGGCTGGTTTCCCGTAGGAGAGTTTGACCTCCACGACGACAACTTTGCCCAACTGCCCCAGGGCATCGTCCGGCTCGTGGGAATTCCCTGGGATATCCGCGGCGTCATTTCCACGGGGAAGACGGAATCAACTCCGTATTTCCGCTGGCGCTCGGGACGCGTCGTCGAGGGAATCCCCGTGGAGAGGCGATGCCGTCGGCTGCATTTCCTTCATGCCGCCTCCAGCACGCCCTTGGTTCCGTCTCTCGTGGGAAAATACCGCCTCCACTACGACGACGGATCGAGTGCCGACCTGGACCTTGAGCTGGGGACGGACATCGGGGAACATACCTCAAACAATTTCAATTCTCCCCATAGCCGGTGTGATCGGGGTGAAATCGCGTGGGAGGGGAGCAATCCCATCGTGGCGCAGCACGGCTACGGAATCCGCCTGTTCCACCGGGCTTGGGACAATCCCCACCCCGACAAGAAGATCGTCTCGATGGATCTCATCGCCGACGGCCCGTCAGTCCTTCCCTTCCTCGTCGCGCTGACCGTAGAACCCTGACTTCTTCACGCAGGACTGCCGTCCGGAACTCCTTTCCGCTCTGGCGTGATCGGCACCCGCCCTACGCGGCTTCTTGCTCTGATCCCGTCTCAGCCGCCCGACAGACGGGCTCGGAATTGTCGGCCCACGAACACTAACACCGGTCGATAAATCGCCGTGTTACCTTTCGTCGATTCTCCCCAAGTACGGAGTTATGCAATTCCGCTCTCTTCCTCTCCTGGCTCTCCTCGCCCTGCTCGGAGTACTCGCTCCCGCGGTGGCGGCAGAGCTTCCCCGGCTACTGGTACCCGTCGCAGATTCAAATCCCGGACTATCATCGACCGGGCTCAGGCGAATCCCGGCCGCATCGCGCCGCCTCCGAATCAATCCCGACCTGGCCGCGCACTCGAGCGACTGGATCCGCCCTGGAGTCCAGCTGCAGGTCGATCTGGTGAAGGATCAGGATGTCATCCTGAACGTAGAGAACGTCACCACTGCCGCCGATGGAGCGGTTGAAATCTCGGGCCGGGCGGCTGGCGACGCGGACAGTTCAGTCGTGCTGGTGGTGAACGGAGACCAGTTCAGTGGTATCGCCCATCTGTCGGGGTTGGGCCACTTCCAATGGTTGCCGGGCTCGCGAGGCGAGACGGAATTGACCCGGGTCCCGGAATGCCGTCCGGGCTACTGTGCGACACCGGATGCGCCGACCGTCCCGAATGCCGCGGAGTCACGGGGCGGGATCTCGCGGCACGAACCGGTGAATGGCATCTGGGACCCAAAAACGGAGCCCACGGTCGTCGACATACTTCTGTTGTACTCCAACACCGCTTTGGCGGCGGAGGGAAATGAGGAGTCCCTGCGGCAACGCATCCTCCGCGCCATCGAAAACACCAATATCCGCTTCACCAACAGTCTCGTCGGAGTCCGGCTCAATCCCGTGTTCGTGGGTCCCCTCGCCTGGAATGAGAGCGGGAGTATTCTGACGGATTGGGAGACCTTTCAGTTCGATTCCCGGGTTTTGACGCTTCGCAACAATTTCAAGGCCGACCTCGTGTATCTGTTTGTGGAGGGTGAGACGCTCGGCGCTGGCGGCGTTGCACCCATGCCACCAGCGGGCGGGAATTCCGACCAGGCGTTTAGTGTCCTGACCCGAAACATGCTCTTCGGACGGCCTTGGGATTCATTCACCGATAACTCTGCCTTTGCCCACGAGACCGGTCACATGTTCGGAGCCCAACACGATTACCTGAACACCTTCGACGCCAATGGCAATCCATCCCCAGGAACCTACAACTATTCCTATGGGTACCGATTCGATGCCGACGAGTTCACCTACACCACCATCATGGCCTTTGAGCCGGGGATTCCCGTTCCCTTTTTCTCCAACCCAAACCTGACCTTCCAAGGCGTTCCCTTGGGGATCACAAATTCAAGTCCCGTTCCCACGGATAATGCCCAGACTCTCAACCGGCTGGCCCCCTATGTCGCCCGCTACCGCACGGCGATCAGCCGGGTCGGGTTCACTCTAGGCCGCACTTCCGTGAAGGAATCCGATCGAACCGTCACGCTCGGCCTGATCCGGGAGGGCGACCTCGACTCGGCAACCCGGGTGACCGTGGGATTCGATTCCACCAGTAGCGCAAAGCCCGATCTGGACTATACGCGGCCGGCCAATCTCACGGTCGCCTTTGCCACCAATCAGGCCACGGCAGAACTCACATTCTCCATTCTTCAGGACGACCTCGTGGAAGGGGACGAGACCCTTCGGATCACCTTAGGTGGAATTCAGGGAAATCATGGGCTCGGGGAGTGGGGATCGACGATCGTGACAATACGGGACGACGAGGCCTCCGTTGTGACCGGCGGTGCCGAAGTCATCCTTTTTGAAAACTCAAGCGAGGCAGAGATTACTTTCGAATTCACTGGGGCGCTTGCGGACGGGGAAACACGCGTGCTCCCCGTGGAGTCGGGCCGCGATGGGGACAGTGCCACCGCCGGGACCGATGTGGTGGTGGAACCGTCGCAGGTGACGTTTTCTGAGACTGGACGCCGGCAGACGATCCGAGTTCGTTCCCTTTCGGACGCTCTGGAGGAGGCCGATGAAACGCTTCAGATCGCGGTGGGGAACGCGGTAGCGCGGGTGCGGGTCGTGGATGACGACCGGGCCGGGCGGCTTCTGCCCGTGGCGGAGGCCGATGACACCGTGAGCGTTCTCCGCGTCCTGCCCTCGGGCAACGTTCTCGTCGGAGGAGATTTCACAACCCTTGATGGCACCAGCCGCCTTGGACTGGCTGAGATCCGTCCTGACGGCACGGTGGATCCCGGGTTCACACCGCCCGAATTTCGAGCCTCGCCCGTCTCTGGACGCGGCCTTCCCCCGGCGCGCGTCATTGCGGTGGTTCCAGATCGAAAGGGGCGGTGGCTGGTTGGGGGGTATCTTGGGCAAGCAGATGGCGAACGGGCCGGAAACCTAGTCCGTCTGGGATCGGATGGACGGTTGGATCACGCCTTCAAGAGCCCCAGGTTCAACGGAGGGGTCTGGAACATTCTCGAACAGGCGGACGGCCGAATCCTGGTTGCGGGAGTCTTCTCCAAGGTGGGATCCCGGGACGCCCGGGGCCTAGCCCGACTCCAGGAGGATGGATCCTGGGACGATACATTTCAGGCAACTCCGGGCTTCGAAGGCTGGAATGTCAGGGCTTCCTCGCTGGCTTCCCTACCTGACGGCCGGGTGCTATTGGGAGGACTTTTGGAGAAGTACAACGGAACCACGCTTCGTAATATCGTCCGGCTTTTCCCTGACGGATCGCTCGACCCTTCCTTTCCCATCATTCGCAGCGGAACTTCCGGCGCGATCAATACCATCGCCACTCTCCCCGATGGCCGGGCGTACATTGGTGGCTTCTTCGGCACCGTCGGTGGGCGGCCTGCACGCAGACTGGCCCGCCTGAAGGCGGACGGCTCGGTGGACCCGTCTTTTGTCTCGCCCAATCCCAACGCAGAAGTCAACTGCCTGACGCCCCTCCCCAACGGTCAACTGCTCGTCGGAGGAGCCTTCAGCCGCCTGGCCAACACCCCGCGGCGCTTCGTGGCGCTTCTCAATGCGGACGGAACCATCGACCCAAGTTTCGATCTGGGCTCCGGAGCCGGGGATCATGTCTGGGCGATGGCGGCCTCGGGGGATGGCTCCCTCTATCTTGGGGGTGCCTTCAGGAGCTTTAACCACCAACCGGCCCAACGGTTGGCCCGTCTTCGCCTGCCCTCCATTGCCGGAGCGTTCCACGCGCCGGTAAGTGACCCCGGCGGAACTTTCTCCAGCCGCGTGTTGGGTCTTCCGGGTGCCGTCTACGCGGTGGAATCCAGCGTCAACCTGGAGGACTGGCTACCTGCGGGGGAAGTAAGAATTGAGTCCCGCGACAACTCGGCACTCTTCTCCGTTCCCAATACCACCGACGCCAGTTACTTCCGGCTGAAGTCTCCAAACCCCTGAAAGTATTCCCGTGCCTTGTGAATGGAACCCGAGGCCCAATTCTCTTGGCAGGCATTGGAGTTCGAAGATCGACCCACGGGGAAGGACGTGTGAGATGTGCTAGGGCTGAGTGACTTCCCCTCACGACCAGGCACACCGCGTATCAGCCGACCGCCTCGTGGACCGCCTCCGAACTGGCGCGCCGTGGAGTGAGTCGGCTGCTGCATCCGAGAGACACGCTGCGTGTCTTGCCGTTCAGAGCATCCGTTGGGCGGCCTCATGGACGAGGTCATGCTCGAAGGCACTGGAGTAGGCGGCCATCGATCCGGCCGACATTCGGAGTTGTCGGGCGGTTTTGCGCCAACCCAATACGGCCTTCAAGACCTCGCGGAGGACGGTCCTCGCCTCAGGACCCCGGAGTCCAAATCGGGGCGCGACCTCCAAGGCGGCGGCGATGCTCGGAGCCTCCTGTTCCTCGGAAATGGCCGTCTTCGGGGTTTGAGCCCGGTCGATTTCCGGAACGGGATTAGGGTCGTAGGCATGCGACAGAGACCATTTCCCCGCCTCGCGCGTGAGAAATCCATGGTTGCGGAGGTGGTCGTCATGGTTGCTCGCCAGCAGTGAGAAGACGAGCCGCCGCCAATGTCATCGCCAGGTTCTCGCCTGCGGCGATGTCTCGCGTATCGTCCGGCTTGGGAAACGTCGCGATGGCCAGTCGGCCGTCGGGCAGTGCGACGACCGACTTGGGGCAGTCATGATTGTTTTCGGCGGATTCGGCGGGGAAGGCGTTCTTCATCCAGCCGAGTCGCCGGCCTGGAGGACGAGACAGCCACACCCGAAGACCCGCTTGCGCGATTCGGGCGCAGGCGCAGATCCTTCTGAAGAGATTGCAAATCGTCCACGGGATGGAAGAATTGCATGGATGATCAACCGCGCCATTGTTCCTGTCGTCCGGGCGGCATTGGAGGAGCAGGCGGCCGTTGCCTTGCTGGGGCCCAGACAGGTTGGCAAAACCACGTTGGCCCTCGAAATCGCCCGTCAATCCGACGCCATTTACCTGGACCTCCAGAAGGCTTCCGACCGGGCCAAGCTGTCCGATCCACCGGCCTTTCTGGAGCTTCATGAAAAACGGTTGGTGATCCTCGATGAGGTGCACCGGACGCCCGACCTGTTTCCGGTGCTCCGGGGCGTCATTGACGAAGGGCGCCGACGCGGCCATCGCACCGGACGATTCCTGATCTTGGGCTCGGCCTCCACCGACCTCCTGCGTCAAAGCGGGGAGAGCCTCGCCGGCCGCATCCGCTATTTGGACCTGGGACCCATTCACCCGGGTGAGGTTGACCCGGGCGCCGACGAGACGCTTTGGGTTCGGGGAGGATTTCCGGACAGCTTTCTGGCACGAAGCGACGGAGAGAGTCTGGCCTGGCGTGATGACTTGATCCGGACCTATTTGGAGCGGGACATCCCGCAATTTGGTCCGCGGATTCCCTCGGAGACGTTACGAAGGTTCTGGACGATGCTGGCCCATACCCAAGGTGGACTCCACAACGCCGCGAGGCTGGCGGCGGGACTGGAGATCAGCGGCCAGACCGTAGGGCGATACACCGATCTTCTGGTGGACCTGCTGCTGGTCCGCCGTCTGGCATCGTACTCGGTGAATGCAGGAAAACGGTTGGTGAAATCTCCGAAGGTTTACATCCGGGACAGTGGGCTGCTGCATGCCCTCCTGGGTATTGACGACCGGGATTCCCTCCTCGGCCACCCGGTGGTCGGGGGAAGCTGGGAGGGATTCGTGATCGAAAGTCTCCTGGCGGTGGCACCGCTGCGTACGGTGCCGGGATTCTACCGGACCTCTGGCGGGGCCGAGGTGGACTTGGTACTGGAGTTGCCCGGGGGAAAGCGGTGGGCGGTGGAGATCAAGCGTAGCCCTGCCGCAACGCCCTCCCGGGGATTCCATGAGGGCTTTTCGGACTTGGAGGCGGAGCGAGGCTGGGTCGTGCATTCCGGTTCCGGACGGCATCCGCTCAGGGATCGGATACAATCGATTGGCCTCCGGGATCTGATGACAGAATTGACCGGATTGCGGGAATCGAACCGCGGGCGCAAACGCAGTCGGTTACCCTGATGCGGCCCAATGATCCTGCAGAGAACGCATGGAACCCAAAGACGCTGACTTCCGCTCGATGGCCGGCCATGCGACGTCACATCTCCGGGATGAACTCCCGACGAGTACGGCCATCCTTTTGAAAGTAGCCCGCGATCTCCAGCCCCGAGTCCCCACTCCCCGGCCCAATCACTCCATCAGGTCGGAGCGGTGCCGCAGGGCAAACTGGAGCAGCGGGTGGCTGCCCTCGAGATCGAGTTTCCGGCAGATGTTCTTCCGGTGGGTCTCGATGGTGAGCGGACTCACCCCCAGGCGCTCGGCGATTTCGCGGCTGGTCAGGTTCTCCGCCACCAGACGGAGCACGCGACGTTCGGATGTCGTCAATTCCGCCAACCCCGGACGTTCCTGCACCAGCGTGGCGTGCCGACTGCGACGACGCCCCAGCAGTCCCGAGAGGGCAGGACTGTACCAAGTCTCTCCCTTCGATGCCGCGCGCAGGCACTCCAATAGGTCGGTGACGGCATTCTCTTTCAACACGAATCCACTCACTCCAAGATCCACCGCCTCGTTGAACAGGCTCTCGCGCCGGTGCATCGTCAGGATGACCACCGGGATCTGAATTCCGATCCGCTGCAGTTCACGCGCCACCCCCAGTCCGTCCCGTTTGGGCAGGTCGAGATCCACCACCGCAATATCCGGTCGAAACTCCCGAACGCACCGAATCGCCTCCTCGCCATCCGCCGCTTCGGCCACCACGGAAAACCGGGGATCCGCCACAATGACCTGCCGGAGTCCGGCACGAAACACGGGATGATCGTCCACGATCAGGACGCGGGTGGAGGGAAGGTTCATGCGACGGAGTCTTGCGAAAAGGAAGGAGGGGAATTGGATCCTGGTTCGGAGCTGCGAAGCGGAATCCTGAACTCGATCTCGGTTCCCGACGCAGGAACCGACGAAATGGAACAAGTCCCGCCCACCAACCGCATGCGCTCGTTCATTCCGACCAATCCGAGACCCGAACGGCCCGTGGGACGGCGCGCCGGGCTGAAGCCCACCCCGTCGTCCCGGAGACGCGCAATGACCTGTCCGCCCAGTTCGAGAATGCCGAATTCAACGCGTCGGGCCCGGGCATGGCGAACCACATTGCTCAGGGCCTCCTGAACCGCACGGTACAGGGCGATCTCGGCGTCGGGAGCCAACGGACTGCGGATCGGATCCGATTCAAATGCCAATTCGAGTCCCGCCGCCTCGGTCATCTCCTCGCACAAGGTCCGAAGCGCGCGGATCAATCCCAGCCGGTCCAGTTCCTGGGGCCGCAGCGCGTAGGCGATGCTCCGCACCTCCTGGATGGTCCGCGACGCCCGGTCCGCGATTTCAGCCAGCGGGCCCTCCGCCGGTCCCTCCGGAGCATTCCGGGCCGCCAGGAGCGCGGTGTTGCGAATCAGCAGCAATTCCTGTCCGAGGCTGTCATGAAGTTCACCCGCCAGGCGCCGCCGTTCGGCCTCCTGGGTATTGATCAGTTCCCGCGCGAACTGACCGCGCAATCGTTCCTGCTCGGCCCGTTCCGCCGCCTCCTTTCGAAGGCGTTCCGTTTCGCCTCGAATCCTCCGGTTCCGGATTCCCAGGGAGCCCAGGGCGATCACCATGCCCAAACCGCAGGTCCACAGGGGCACCATGAACCACGGATCCCGAAACCAGGGGTGACGGGCCTCCACCTCCAACCGGACCACGGGCGACCGGTTCAGATCGCGGTCCACCGCCATCGCCTCAATGACGTACTCCCCCGGGGATTCCGGCCGCCAGACCAGGGAGGGTGCCGGCGCCGGGTCCGACCAGACCCCTTTCCTTCCATCGGGACTGGTCACACGCCATCGCACCCGATTCACCCGCTCTGTTCCAACAGTGAAGGTCAACCGCTCTCCGGTCGTAGCCAAAACCGAACCTCCACCGGTCCATTCGGCACCGTCTTCGACAGCCGCAAGGACCGCCGTCAGCGGGCGCCGCGCCGGCATGTAGCGCGTCAACCCCTCGTCGGTTCCGAACCACAACGTTCCATCCGCATCCGACTGGATGCTGGATACTTCATTACCGGAAAGCCCGTCCCGGGTATCCAGGACACTCCACAGTTCGCCATCAAACACGCAGGCCCCCACCGGGGTTCCGCACCACAGCCGGCCGTCTCCGGCGACATGCACCGCCTGAATCCGCCCCGAGGGCAATCCGACCCCTGCCGGAAAATGGGTCCAGCGTCCCCCGCGAAATCGAAGGAGACCATACCCATAGGTCCCCACCCAAACCGTCCCGTCAGCCCCCTCAGCCAGCGCGGACGGAACCGTCCTCAATCGGACGTCGATCGGCCCCACCTCCTCAGTCGTGACAATCCGAAACCCGGGAGCTCCGCCGCCGCCCTCGGCGGACGGCGCCAACATCGTGTGGAAAATCCGTTCGGAAGTTACCTGGGCCACATAGCCATCCTGCGAGTACCAAAGCGCCCCATTCCGTGCGGAATGGATGGAGGTCAGGTGCCCCTCCCAAATGCCACGATCCACCCCAAACCGCTGGAATCCTTCGCGAAGCGTCCACCGAAAGATCCCGGCGCCACTGGTCGCCAACCAGAGGGTACCGTCCGTTCCCTCCGAGATCCTCGGAATCGACACCTGGGGGGCGCCGGGTGCGGGGACGAAGCGCTGTCCATCAAACCATAGGACTCCCGAATCGGTTCCCACCCAAAGCCGGCCGGTCCGATCCCCCTTCAGGGACCGTATTCTTCGGGCAGGCAGCCCGTCGTGCGGCGTCCAGGTTTGGAGCAACCCTTCCCGCCACCGGGCAATGCCTCCATCCGTCCCGATCCACAGACTTCCGTCCGGGGTTCGCTCCGTGGTTTTGACAGCACGCCCCGGAAGCCCGTCCGCCTCATCCAACTGACGGACGCGGTCATCGACGCGGCGCAATGCGCCCTTTCCTTGGTTCCCCACCCAGACAGTTCCCCTCGAATCCATGGCCATGGCCGAGGCGTAACCAAAGGAAACTCCACCCTCCGTTAGCGAAGAGACCCGCCAACGGTTCCCGTCGTGCCGCCAAAGCCGGTCGGGTCCCATTGCCCACGTTTCGCCCATGGGATTCCGCCGCCACTCAAATGGCAGGAATTCAGTGGGTCGTCCCGCGGGATCAACCCACGAATCCGCCGCCGGCAGTCCCGGAAATGCCTCCCTGCGGGGCCAAAGCTCAAATCTCCCCGCCTTCCACCGGACCAGTCCTCCGTCAGTCCAGGCCACCAGGGTCCCGTCCTGAAGCACCTTGAGTCGGCGAACCAGGGACGATGGCAACCCATCCTCGGGGCCAAACTGGGACCAGCGTTTCCCATCCCATCGAAAAAGTCCGGCCGGCGTTCCGGCCCATACGCTCCGATCAGAAGCCACGGCCAACGACTCGATCGGCCATGAGGGCGAAACGGGACCCGGCGCGGGAACGACGCGCCCGTCCCGAAGACACGCCAAGCCATGGGAGGTCCCTATCCAGAGCTCCTGTTTGGAATCCACGGCCAGGGACATGACAAAATCCGAGGGGAGCCCTTCCTTCCGACGCCAGGTCGTGACCGAGATTCCGTCATACCGGCTCAGTCCCCCGCTGGTTCCAAACCAAACATTCCCGGACGAATCCGCGGCAAGCGCATTGACTCCCTGTTCCGGGAGCCCGTCCTCCCTGCCGAACGGCCGCCACAGGTCACTCCGGTGCAATCGGGGAATTCGGAAATCGGGAACTTCCACGGGCCGGCCCGTTGTGACGACACAGGCAACTTCCGGATCCCTGGCAGGGGCGACCAGCAACGCGTCCGAAAAGGCGGCGCAGACAATCCGATAATTTCCCTCCGGCAGATTCAGGAATTCGAATCGGCCACTGGAGTCCGTCCGGGAGGTTCCTGCAACCCGCTCGTTCACGTTTTGACCGTCCCGCCCCCCCGCCCGAAAGGCCATCAGCTCCACTCCCGCCTGCGGGACCCCGTTCAGAGTGGTCACCCGCCCAAAGACCGAGCGGCACGGTTGGAGTGCCACGGAAACCGCCTGAATCGCCCCCGGCGACACCGCGATTCGTTGCCAGGCACCCAGCCCCCCTTGTCCAATCTCCAGATCCAACCACCGGACGTCCGTGATCACGTCCAGACGGAACACACCACCCGCCATGATCCCCGTTTCTTGAAGCAGGGTGTTTCCGTTCCACAGCCGGACGCTCCCGGCGTCCACCGCCCCCGAATCCGAGTGGGCGATTCCCAGGATGCGCACCGGCTTGAGGAAGGGCTCCGTCCCCAGCGGTTGACCGGCCGCCACCCGCGCGTTGGCCCAGAGCTTCGCCGCCCATCGGTTGGTTCCCTGTGACCAGACGAGGCGATCCTGATTGGCTTCCAGGGGATCTTCAAAGGTCCACGAGGCCACCAACCCTTCTTCAGACCCGGTCACTGGTGAGACGCAACGGTGCTGCAATTCATCCTCCGACAAGGCCCGATTCCAAAGGCAAACGTCATCCAATGCGCCGCGAAAGTATCCATTGTCCGTCCACGGACTGCGACCCAGCCACCGGATGGGGGAACGCCGGAGAATTCCTACGGGCAGGGAGGTCGCATTCGTCGCGACACAAACCCCATTGGCGTAGAGTCGAAGACCGCCTGCACCGACGGTTGCGGCAAGATGAATCCAACGCCCTTCCTCAAGAACGGAACCTCCCACCGCCTTGACGGGTGCCAAATTCCCCGGCTGCACGAAGACCACCGGGGTTCGAAGCCCTTCCTCCTGATGGTTGAAGGCCACGGCATTCGTGGTGTCCCCGAAATGGAGCGGGGAATCGTAGTAACCCAAATGATCCCACCTCGCCCGGAACTCGAGGGTGAACTCCTTCAACTCTGCGCCCAAACCCTCCGGGAGTTCGGCATAGGAGCCATATCCGTCCAACTCCAGGACGCCCGCCAGTCCCCCAACCAGTGCGAGCCATGCCCCGATAACACCGCCGAGAACGCACCTCCAGAGTCCCCCGGAACGCACGACCGGTCCCTTCCCGGATCGGGAAGCCCGCGCAGGCGCGGCGATCATGAGGAAAGGCAAAGGCATCCGGACGAACTATTCGCGAGTTCTCCCGCGGGGAAAACCCCTGAAACGCAGAGCGGAGTGCCCTGCGGAGTCCTCCATCCTTTCCTGGGAGAGGAAACCGGGGAATACCGGGACACCGGTATATTCGATCCCGACGTCACCCGTGCCGATGGCGTCCTCGCAGGACCGCCTCAACCGCGACCATTCCCATCCCCGCGGGGACGGAGCGCCGCCTCGTACATGGCGACGAAGTCCGCCCCTGCGCAGGACCGCGGGTTGAACTTCGCCGTCCACTGGTGGGCCGCCTCGTCCGCCAACTGCGGGATCCGGGACGAATCCACCCCGGCCTCCGTCAATGAACGGGGAATGCCCGCTCGATTGAGGATGAATTCCACCCGGGAAACCAATGCCTCCAGTGCGCGATCCGTCCCGCCGCCGACCGTCGCCAGTTCCGCCGCGCTGGCGAGTTCCGCGTAGGCCCGCAGGATGGAGGGGTCGCCTCCCGCATTGAACCGGATGACCTGGGGCAGCATAAGTCCCACCGCGGCCCCATGGACGACATTGAAATGGGCCGTCAGCGGGTTCGCCGCCGAATGCGCCGCGCCCAGCATCGAGTATTCAATGGCCGTGCCCGCGAACGCCGCACCGAGCAGCATCTGCCCCCGGGCGTCGAGATCCGCCGGCGCCTCCAACACCCGCGGCAGGGCGTGGATGAGGCGCTTGAAGGCCTCGTGGGAATACATCAGGGAAACGGAATCGCGGATCGTCGTCACCGCGGTCTCCACGGCATGCGCCAGCGCATCCACGCCGGTGACCGCAGTGACCCGCGGGGGCTGTGACACCGTCAATTCCGGATCCAGCAGCGCCACTCGGGCCGCCGCCTTCGGATCCAGGCAGGCCATCTTCTGGTGGGTCTGTTCGTCGGCGATGAGGGCCGCCGACTGGCACTCGCTCCCCGTGCCCGCCGTTGTGGGCACCGCGATGAGGGGCAGCATCGGTCGGGACGCCTTCCCGACGCCCCAGTAATCCTTCATCTCGCCGCCATTGGTCAGGAGGAAGTTCGTCCCTTTCGCCGTGTCCATCGAACTGCCGCCGCCCAGTCCAACCAAGAGATCCACGCCCGCGTCCCGGGCCACCGCCAGGCAGCGGGCGACGTCCACGGTGGTGGGATTTTCACGGACCGCATCGTAAACCGTCACGGCGACGCCCACGCCTTGGAGCGATTCCACGGCGCGTGCGACATGCCCCGCAGCGACGATTCCCCGGTCCGTCACCAGCAGCACCCGTTTTGCCCCAAGCTCCGCAGACAGTGCACCGAGCCGGTTCAACACCCCGCACCCGAACACCAGCCGCGTCCGGGGCGTCTTGTCGAACGGCGCGAGGGAACCGATGGGATGGGGGACGAAACTCATGCCGGGCTACAGACTTTGCGGGACGGAGAGTTGTTCAAGACCGCGGTGGGGGCAATCCCGGTCCACGGAATCCGGTGCATTGCGAATCCCCGGACAACGGCGCAGGGTCGATGGGTCCCGTGGATCAACCGTTTCTCAACTTCGGCATTGCCCTGGGCGTCGGACTTCTCGTGGGCCTGCAGCGGGAACGCGCCGCGTCGCTGACCGCAGGCATTCGTACCTTTCCCCTGCTGACGCTCTTCGGCGCGCTGTGCGGCCACTTCTCCAAGGCGACGGGAAACTTCGCCGTGTCCGCCGGCTTGGTGGCGGTTGCCGTCCTGATCTGGATCTCCAATCTTCCACGCCCGGGCCGGGCCACCGACGATCCCGGCCTGACCACCGAGGTGGCGATGCTGGTCATGTTCGGCGTCGGCGTGCTGGCCGGGACCGGCGACCGCGCTTTGGCCGTCGTGCTGGGAGCAACGACGGCCGTGCTCCTGCACCTGCGACCGGAACTCCATTCGTTCGCCGCCCGCATCGGGGACACTGAAATGCGGGCCGTGATGCAGTTCGTGGTGGTGTCGCTGATCGTCCTGCCGGTGTTGCCGGACCAGGATTGGGGCCCCTACGGGGTGTTCAATCCTCGGCGCATCTGGTGGATGGTGGTGCTGATCACCGGGATCAGTCTCGGCAGCTACATCGGATACCGCTGGCTGGGCCATCGCGCGGGTTCGATTCTGGGCGGCATCCTCGGGGGATTGATCTCCAGTACGGCCACCACGGTGGCGACGGCCCGCGAGAGCCGAACCCAGGGCCATCCCGACTCCGACGCCCTCGGATCCCTCGTCATCCAGATCGCGGGCACCGTGGTGTTCGCCCGGGTGTTGATCCTGGTTTCCGTGACGGCTCCCGGACAGCTCTCGGGAATCCTCCCCTACCCCGCCCTTATGCTGGGTTTCATGGTCGTCCTGTCGGGAGTGCTCATCTGGACGACTCGAGGACAGGGCGCGCCGGCGGCGGCACAATCCAATCCCGCGGAGTTGAAACTCGCTCTCACCTTCGCCGCCCTGTTCGTGGGCGTCCTCTTCGCCGTGGCCGCCGCCAAGGCGCGCTTCGGGGATCGCGGACTTTACGCCATCGCCGTGCTGTCGGGACTGACCGATATGGATGCCATCACGCTGTCCACGGCACGACTGGCGCAGCGGGGTGAATTGGACGGCCCCGTGGCTGGCCGCGTCATTCTGGTGGCCTCCATGGCCAACCTGCTGTTCAAGGCCGGGGCCGTGGCCGTGCTGGGAAGCCAGGCGCTGGCCCGGAGGGTGGCCCTGCTGTTCGGAGCCGCCTGCGCGGCGGGGGCGCTGCTGCTGGCCGTCCTCTGATCCCATGCGGGGTCCTCACCACGCCCGCTCAATGCTGCGACGCTGCCAGAGGAATTCGAACATGTTGCCCTCGTGCGGCTGATCCCACGAAATCTTCATCGTGGACACCGGGCCGATGTTCAGGCGTTCGATGTGCGGATACGCCTCAAGGTCGGCGATGAACGCGGGATCCTTGGTGATGGCGGAGCACGCCAGCGTGTACCCGATCTGGGACAACATGTCCGACTGCGGACAGGTGACCACGCTGGCGTAGGGACAAAGGAACTCCCGATTGGCCAGCGGATGAGTGAAGGAGTCGCACCGCACGATGGTCGGGCGCATATAGGTTCCCCCTTCGAAGACCACCTGCCGCGGCCCGTTGCGATACTTCGCGGTGACATCCTCGGCACCGGGCGTCTTCAGCCCCTCCTCAATCTGGCCCTGGATGAAGTCCGCCATTTTCGGATTCGCAAACCCGGAAAGTCGGGCGGCTTCATCCTCCGGACGCGTCGGCTGGATCGGACCCAGTTTTTGCGCGAGGGCATCCGCCAACTCCGCGGCATAGCGCGGCACCACCACCGCACTGGCGTTGATGCAGGAGCGTCCGCCGTTGTCGCTGATGGCCCCGGCGATGACATCCACGTAGTCCCGCCAGTTCTCAATGCAGTCCTCCCCAATCAGGAACTTGCTCCAGCCCGGTCCGTGGATCTGGATCGCCGGATTCCCGGCGTATTGGGCCGTCGTGGACTTGTCCCCGAAAATCAGGGCCCGACCACAGGCGTTGAGGATGGTGGCGGCGCCATCGTGGTCGGTGGGATAGAACCCGAAGGCCTCCGCCGGAACCCCGGCCGCGATGAAGGCCTGGATGAGACGGAAGGGCGTCCACGGCTCCTCCTTGCCCGGCTTGATGATGACCGGGGTCTTGAGCGCAATGGCCGGCAGCCACAGGGAATTCACCGCAGGCGAATTGCTGGGCATCACAAGCCCCAATGCCTGGCAGGTGGGGAAGAAGCTGAGCTTGGTGCCGAACTGCTCCCCGAAACCCCGGTCGAGAATCGAGAAATCCAGTCCCCGGGACAATCCATTGAGCACCTCCCCGAGGTGCGTGAGGGCATAATGGATCTTCGCCATGTTGCGCCGCACCATCACATGGGGCAAACCGGAGGTAAGGCTCAGGGTCTCGATGTACTGGGCCGCCGTCTGCGTGTGGCCCCGGTCCCCCAGCGGAAGTGTTCCGTTCAGGAAATGTTCGCCCGCGACCGCGGACAACTCCTGAAGCCTCGCCACGGTGAACGGCCGAAGCGCAGCCCGCGCCCCTGCCAATCGCGCGAGATCCCGCTTCACGATGCCGCCATTGACCTGGGACACCACCGCCTTCACGGCACCCGTCCGATGGTCCTTGACCTCGATTTTTTCCAGGGATTCGTAGGTTCGCCCAAGACGCAGGGCGGGCAGATGGGGGATGGAATCAGACATGGCGCAGTTCGTAGTGCGCGCCGAAAGTGATACGCCTGCGTAGTATTGGCAACCGATGAGTTTGGGAGCCGGCCGGGGAGACTTGGAGCCGGGGGCGGATCACTGGTACCAAGGCCGCGCCGCGATGCACGATCTTGACGCTGAACTCCAACGCCGGCTCGACGCCCTCGAGTCCGAGGGTCTGCGCCGGACCCTGCGTCGCGTGGAGTCCGGACAGGGACGGGAGATCCTCCTGGACGGCCGTCGCGTCCTGAATTTCGCGTCTAACGACTACCTCGGACTGGCTTCGCATCCGGGGGTGGCGGAGGCCGCAGCGCGGGCCGCCCGGGATTTCGGATCCGGCAGTGGCGCCTCGCGCCTGATCAGCGGGTCCCTTCCCCCGCACCGCGACCTGGAGGAGGCCCTCGCCGCCTGGAAGGGCACGGAGAGCGCGCTGGCCCAGGGCAGCGGATTCGCCGCCGCCCTCGGAGTCATTCCCGCGCTGGTCGGAAAGGACGACATCGTCATCCTGGATCGGCAGGTGCACGCCTGCTGCGTGGACGGCGCCCGTCTCAGCGGAGCAACCCTGCGCGTCTGTCGGCACAATGATCTCGATCACCTGGAGTCGCTGCTCTCCTGGGCGCGGAATCAGCCTGGAACGCCGCGGATCCTGATCCTCACCGAAAGCGTCTTTTCCATGGACGGTGACCGTGCGCCGTTAAAGGCCCTCGTCGAACTTAAGGACCGTTTTGGCGCCTGGCTCATGCTGGATGAAGCGCACGCCGTCGGACTGTTCGGCGCGAACCGGACCGGATGCGCCGAGGCCGAGGGCGTTGCGCCACGCGTCGATATCCAGTTTGGGACGCTCGGGAAAGCGCTCGGGTCCTGCGGAGGATACGTCTGCGGATCGCGCGTCCTGACCGATTACCTCGTCAACCGGTCGCGCAGCCTCATCTTCTCCACCGCACCCGTGCCCGCCGCCGCCGCGGCCGCCCGGAAGGCCATCCGCGTGGTCCAAAGTCCCGAGGGTGCGCAGCGTTGCGCAGGCGTCTGGGAACGCCTTTCCCAACTAACCTCCCGCGTTCGCGAACTCTCCGGAGCCAGCCCCATTGTCCCTGTGATGATCGGTGAGGAACGCGCTGCCGTGTCCCGGTCCCAGAAACTCCTGGCGCAGGGCTTCCTGGTTCCCGCCATCCGCTACCCGACCGTGTCCCGGGGTCGCGCGCGCCTCCGCGTTAGCGTGACCGCGGCTCACACGCCGGAAGACATGGCGCGTTTGGCCGAGGCACTGGGCGCCACTCCGTGAAAAGGAACTTCCAGTCGTGAATCCCATTGCCCAACTCGACCGGCGCTTTGTCTGGCACCCGTTCACCCAGATGCGGGACTGGATGAAGCGGGAGCCCATCGTGCTGGAGTCTGGGAAGGGCGCCCTACTTCGCGATGTCAACGGACGCGAGTACCTGGACGCCAACGCATCCATCTGGACCAACCTCCACGGTCACCATCATCCCGCGATCAACCGGGCGCTCCGCCGGCAACTCGACCGCGTCGCCCACGTTTCCGCACTCGGCTTCGCCAATGAGCCGGCAAGCCGCCTCGCCGCACGCCTTGTGCGCGCGGCGCGACGGCCCGGGAAAGGTCCAAAACTGGGGAAAGTGTTCTTCTCCGACGACGGTTCCACAGCCGTCGAAGTGGCGCTGAAACTCGCCTACGAATACACGCGCCGGACACGGGGACCCAGGACGAAGCCGCGGTTCCTCGCGCTCCAGGGTGCCTACCACGGGGACACCGTGGGCGCTGTGTCGCTCGGACACATTGATCTCTTTCACCGAGCCTATTCCGGACTGCTCTTCCGGTCGGATTCGGTCATGGCGCCCTATTGCTACCGCTGTCCGTACAACCGGGCGCAACCGGAGCGGGCCGACGCGAGGGAATACCGAAAGTGCCGCTGGGAATGCGTGGGTGCCGTCGAGTCCCGACTCGATGCCGCCACTCGCAAGGGCAATCCCTACGCCGGATTCGTCGTCGAACCCGTGATGCAGGGGGCGGCCGGAATGATCCCTCAGCCCGCGGGCTGGCTGAGCCGGGTTACCCAAGCCGCCCGCGCCCACGGCTCCCTGGTTCTCGCAGACGAGGTCATGACGGGATTCGGCCGCACCGGAACGGGTCCCCGGGGAAACGGCTCTCTGTTCGCCTCCATCCGTGAATCGGTCCAACCCGACTTTCTTTGCGTCGCCAAGGGAATGACCGGCGGCTACCTGCCCATGGCCGCCACCTTCACGACGCAGGCCGTGTTTGACGCCTTCCTCGGGGAATACTCGGAGTTCAAGTCGTTCTTCCACGGACACAGCTTCACGGCGAATCCGCTGGGAGCCGCCGCGTCCCTCGCCAGCCTCGACCTGCTGGAATCCGCTTCCTCACGCCGGGACCGGCTTCGCGTCGAGCGGACGCTGCGGTCGGAACTGTCTCAGCTTTGGGGCCTGCCCGCAGTCGGGGACATACGACAGGAGGGAACCGTGGCCGGGATCGAGCTGGTGAAAAACTGGAAGACCCGGGAGCCCTTCGCCCTCCAGGAACGCGCCGGGATCCGCGTCTGTGAGGCCCTCGCACGCCGCGGTGTGCTCACGAGACCCATCGGGAGCGTGATCGTCCTGATGCCTCCGTATTGCACCACCGCACGCCAGATTCGGACGCTGGTGGCGGCGCTCCGCGAGTCGATCGACGAACAGCTCGGAGGCCTAGGCGGCGACCGCTGAACGACGCGTGCCGGACACGGTTTCCGGGGCGAGTACCGCGACCATGCGTCGTGCCATCGCCTCATCGGAATAGTCGGCGAACACCGCCGCCTTCCCGGTGCGTCCCAATTCGTGAAGGCGGGCGGGATTGAGCAGCAGCGGTTCGAGGGCTGCCACCAACGCCGCCGCGGTGTTGGGGCCCGCGAGGACGCCCCCGCCGGTCGCCTCCAGGATCTCCGGAAAGCCCACGACCGAGGGTTGTACGAGCGGGGTTCCGGCCGCGAGGGACTCGATCAAGTACAGCCCGAAGGATTCACTCATTCGGGACGGCACCGAGAGCACGTCACATGAGGCATAAAACGCGATCTTCTCCTCCCGGGTGACATTCGGATGGAACGACGCGTCATCGAGCAGCCCGGCGGCCTTGAGCCGGGCCTTTTGCTCCTCAACAAAGGCGAGGTCTCCGGGGCCACAACCGCCTCCGACCCGTAGCCGCAACCGGGGAAACTTCCCCGTGCGACGCAGGGCGATGAACGCCTCAACCACGAGATCCAATCCCTTGTCCGGACACATCCGGGCAAAAAAACCCAACGACAGCGGATCGCCGGGACGCCGGGGAGTTCGTTCCGGGAGACGGTCATAACCATCGAGGGCAATGCCGTTCGGAACCACGCGCATCCGGTCCGCAGGAATCCCCAGCCGGGCGGACATCCGTCCCGCAAAATAAGCGCTCGGGGAGATCCAGAGATCCACATCGGCCGCCCGCTCGCGCAGCGCCTCCCAACTGCGGGTCCGCCACGGCTCCGGCATCGTATCGAGAAACGTCTCCTCACTCTGAAGAAAGCACACGACACGTCCTCCCGGCTGCTTCCGGAGCTGCCGGGCAAATCCCGCGAGCAGGGCGTTGGACAGAAACACGGCATCGACCGGCGCCAGGTGTTGAAGCCAGTCGGTAAGTTCGGTGAGGTCCCGCGCCTGATTTCCCTGCTCACCCTGAAGCATCGAAACGGTGAGTTCTCCGACGTCATCCGCGCGGGTCTTGGCGGTCTTGCCGGCCGCCCAACGAAGCAGCGCCGGGGAATCCGCCAGCGCCCGCAGCCAACGTGGCGCGTGCCGATACCACGCCAGTTTCTGGTCGAGATACACGTTGATCCCGCCGAAAAAGGTGGGCGTATCGCCTGCCGTCGACGCCTCGTCGAGGGTCATGGGCAGGTACAGGGGAACCATGACCGTGTCATGTCCCTGGCGCCGAAGGGCCGCCACGAGCGCATTGTCGCGGAAGCAATTCCCGCAATACATGCCGCCCGCGCCCGGCGTGATCTGGACCAGTTTCACCGCGGACAGCGTAAACAGGGTTCAGGCCGCGACAAGCCGGGGTGTTTCGGAGGGAAGCGGGAACCCCTGGTCCAGGGGTTCCGGGATCCGGGTGATTTCGGAGAATGCCGCGAACAACCGGGAGAAATCCTTGTTCACGTCGCCCGACAGGCAATCCGTCAGGTCCCCCGCCAGATCCGGGGAGGCGTCAGTCACCGTCCGGAAGCTGACCTTCGGATCGTAAAAGGCATAGACCAGTTTGCGCATGTTCTCGATGCCTTCGTGCATCACCCGGCTGTAGTCAGCAAACCGTTCCGCCCGGAAATCTCCGGCCTGCAGGGCCGCCTCCACGGCATCCGCCGCCGCCACACCGCTCTTGAGCGCGAGCATCAGCCCGCTGGAGAAGACGGGATCGAGAAACCCGTAGGCGTCCCCGGCGAGTACGAGACCGTCCGCCGCGGAATATTGGGACCGGAACGTGTATTCGGCCGTCAGCCAGTATTCCCCGACGCATTTTCCGGTCGCGAGGCGGGACGCGATCCACTGGTTCTGCGGAATCTCCCGCTCGAAGATGGCCTTCGGATCCTTCAAGCCGTCGCGGGTGAGATACTTTCCATCCGCCACCACCCCGACGCTGACGCGGTCGCCGTGCTGGGGAATGTGCCAGAACCATCCCTTGTCCGGAATGAAGGCCACGGTGGTCTGCCCCTCGTCGATGCCCTCGTCGCGACGCGACCCCTCGTAATAGGTCCAGACGGCGACCTTGTTCAGCTTCGGATCCCCCCGCCTCCAGGCATTCCGGGTCGCCGCGATCGCGTCGCGCCCGCTGGCGTCCATGGTGATGGGAGCCCTCACCTCCAAGACTTCCCCGTCCGGAGTTCTCGCCCGAACCCCCACGTACCTACCGTCCTCCTTGAGAAACTCCACAACCTCATGGCGCTCCCGAACCTCGGCCCCCTTGGACCGCGCCTGCTCCATCAGCATCTGGTCAAAATCGCTGCGCAGCACCTGCCAGGACTGCGCCACCGTCTCGCGGTCGTACCGGTTGAAGAAGTAGAACGGCTGGCTGGCCTTCCCCGAGGGGGACACGAACTGAACCGAATATTTCTTCA
>JAEUHD010000107.1 GCA_016793645.1 Verrucomicrobiales bacterium | reverse complement strand
GCGAGCCGGAGAAACTTCTCCGTCGGATCGGGCCTGGGACCCGGGCCAGCTTAGCTCAGCGGTAGAGCAACGGTTTTGTAAACCGTGGGTCGTCGGTTCAATCCCGACAGCTGGCTCCAGCCTTCGCCCGCTTTGGGGCGGGCTACGGCTGGGTAAACCAGCAGGTAGAGGAAGAGTTTCGGCGTAGTGAATAGGAGCGAAGGCTGTCCCGCCGGAGCCCGGAGGGTGAAGGAGGGCCCATCAGCCTTTGCCCGCCTTGGGCGGGCGAAGGCTGGGTAAACCAGCAGGCGGAGGAAGGGACGCGGGTGGTGGGAACAGGAATGAAGGTTGCCCAGCCGGAGCCTGGAGGGCGAAGGAGGGCGCTCCCAATTCGCGGAAACTCTGGCAGTACTCTCCATTCGCTCCTCGAATTCGATGAAATCGTGGGATGGGAAACGGTTGCGCTCTCCGGGCGGAAGAACCAGGGATTCCGAGTCGGAGAATCACGTACGGAAACTCGGCCCAGATCGTCATCCAAGACTGGACAAACAACCGCCGGTCGCCGATTAGACATTCGGCGACTTAGAGTTCCTATGCACAGGAACAGCTCCAATGATTGGTTCGCGTTTTGGATCCACTTCTTGTTTGGAGCAGTACCTGGCGGGGCCATTGGTCTATGGGTATGGGGCAGACCAAAGCTGCAGATATACGACTCCGGCATGGCAGGAGTCGTTTGTATTGTTGGCGGAGCGATCCTTGTCGGGCTGCTCGCAGGATTTGGACGAGACAGATTTTGGGAGAGCTTCCGACGGTGAGTTTGAATTGTTCGGAATGAAGGCTCCAAAGCCCGATATTCTTGATGCTTTCCGACGTTATAGGTTGCGCCTACTTTCCGGGAGTCGGCCTCGGTGGCTGTCCCTGGTTTGAGGGGGCTTCGAGAACCCCAGGCGACAGATGAATCCAAATGACCTCACCTCGACCGAAGGTGCCGTATTCCTTCAGGGGGCGGCGGATTGAAACCCGGAGGGACCGATGTCTGGTCTTCATTGCGCGCGTTATCGTCGTATTGGCGGGAGTTTTAATTCTCGGGATAGGGGTCCTCGTCATCCGTAGCGGGGTTCACGATGAGTCCCTGAGCTTGGCCGCAGGGGGATCAATTATTGCGTTGGCGGCGTTGGCTGTGATCTGGGTGGGATTCACCTCGGCCGGAAGGGAGGTTTGTGAGGCTGCAGTCCTCCTGCTCCATCTTTAGGTCCGGCAGGGGTGTTCCTGTGATCGCACCGAACAACGTTGACTCTCCATCCAACGGCAGTGTCATGGGTCTCCGGGCCGCGGCCCATCTCATGACCTTCCCGGCTGCGGAGCGACGTCGCCACGGAGATGGGCTGAGGATGGACCTCTCCATGGGAATGACGGTCGGAGGGGAGAAGTATTTCATGCGCACCGTTTGCGCCTCGCCCGGTTTCTTGGGGATTCTCGCGGCGTTGGGAATCCACCTTTCGATCAACGCGTACCCGTGCTCGGACCGCACGGAGCAAAGGCGCCTGAAGTGGAGTGATGGCATTGGTCGAATGCCGGGCCTTCGGGGGTGAGGACGCACGCTTCGGAGAGTCCGGAGGGTTGGAGGGCATCGGGTTGCCCGTGGAACCGGTTTCACCTGAGCATCCGCAGTGTGGAACCGGGGTTGCCGTGCAGCTGGAGGATGCTGCTGCGGACCTGCTTCGTGGGATTCAACCTGATCCAGTCGGCCTTCGCCGGGTTCCGCCCTCCTCCATCCTGTTGAGGGATTTGGCGCACGGATCACAACGGTTGCCCACCTTCATTGAGGATTGCGAGATAGGCGTCGTAAACGAAGACGCGGTTGCGGCGTTGGCCGGTGAGTTCGCGGGCGATACCAGCGGCGACGAGCGACTGTATCGCTTTCGAGGCAGTGGGGAACGTCATGGCGTGCACTTTGCAGAGCTGCTGCAGGGTGAGTACCGGGCGTTGGCGCATTGCGGTAAGGACCCTTAGGGCATTCGCCGCCGCACGGCCCGTCTGCTGGATACGGAGGGTGTCGGCAGCAAAAAGATCCACGAGACGGCGCGCAGTTTGTACGGCGCTGCGCGCGGTGTGTTCAACGCCCTCGAGAAAGAAATCCACCCACGCCTCCCAGTCCCCTGTCGCCCGGACTCTGTCCAGGAGCTCGTAATACGTAGCGCGGTGTTCCTTGAGATAGAGGGAAAGGTAAAGGAGCGGCTCGGAAAGCAGACCGCCGTGATGAAGTAGAAGCGCGATGAGAAGTCGGCCGAGGCGACCGTTGCCATCGAGAAAGGGATGGATGGTCTCGAACTGGACGTGGGCGAGGGCAGCCTTCAGTAAGGTGGGTAGGCCGTTGGAGTCGTCATGCAGGAATTTCTCCAAGGCGCCCATGCACGCGGCCACCTCGTCGGGCGGAGGCGGAACGAAGTGGGCATTGCCGGGACGGGTGCCACCGATCCAGTTCTGGCTGCGTCGGAACTCGCCGGGTTGCCTTTCACTGCCGCGGCCTTTCGTCATGAGGGCGGCGTGCATTTCGCGCAGAAGTCGGTTTGAAAGCGGGAACCCCTCGCGGATTCGGGCCACGCCGTGCTCCAAGGCGGCAATGTAATTTGAGACTTCAACCGCGTCGTCGAACGGGGTGCCGGGAGCCTCGGTCAGCTCGAAGAGAAGGAGATCGGAGAGGGACGACTGCGTGCCCTCGATCTGCGAGGAGAGCACCGCTTCGCGCCGGACATAGGAATAGAGAAAGAGATGCGGGTCCGGCAGCAGGGTGCTGATGCTGTCGAGCCTTCCCACGGCCAGTGTGGCTCGTTCCAGAAGCAACTGCCGGGCACCAATCATTTCCAAGGGTGGCAAGGGCGGAAGCGGCAAGGGCACGAACGCGCGGACTTGCTCGCCCCCGACCGCAGAGGTGCGGTAGGTGCCGGCTGGGTTGCGATTCACGATGCGAGCTTGAATAAGGCAACGGTCAATTAAAGCAAATAGCCCTTTGCTTTAATTGGAGGCGGTGCAGCGACGCGTTCAGCGGATCGGCGGATGCCTGCGCTGGGTGACTCGCTTCAGTGCGGGATGGATCGCTGTAGGCGCAGAGTAGCAACGAGATTGGGGGAAAACTTCAGGACGGGTCCGTTGTCCGTGGTGGTCACCGGAATGGACACCAACGGGCTGGCACGAGCAGTTCGGGAAAAGGGAAAAGTTCACTTGGGAAGCGACCGAATCTGTGCCTAAATGACTCAGGGAAAGTGGCTTAAAGATCAATCCCGACAGATGGCTCCAGCCTTCGCCCGCAGCAGCGGGCTACGGCTGGGTAAACCAGCAGGCAGAGGAAGGGACCCGGGTGATGGGAACAGGAATGAAGGCTGCCCCGCCGGAGCCCGGATCCCGGAGAGCGAAGGGGGGGATTTCAGCCTCGCCCGCCGACGCGGACTTCGGCCGGGAGAATTGACAGGCACCGTCCCCAGCATCGGGAAAATGAGTGACTCACACTTCTGCAATCCAGCCATCCTCCACCCAGGAATGCCCTCCGCCGGAGAACCCTGATCCCGTCGGAATCCATAAAGGCGGATGGGGCCGGGAAGGCCAACGCACTTTCTCCCGCGGATCCTCAGCAAGAATAGACAAACCTTGGACAATCCCGCCGAAGCGGAGAGGTCCTTGCAGCCCCACTGTGCGGACTCACAGTTCAAGTCTCGCCTTCCGGCACGAGTCCATTCTCGCGCCTTGATCGCGAAGGCATCCTCGCTCTCCGGGCAAGGCACATTGCCGATGGGGAGGTGGCCGCGCGGTCGTCACCGGGCCGCCGGGGATCCTCGACCCAACCGCGGCACCGGCGCAACCGGGTGCTGAGAGACACCTTAAGTAAGGAAGGGAGGTGCGAACTGTGGGGGGCGTCCCGGAGCACGCCTGCAGTACAACGGGATACCCGCAGTCGACGCACCGCGCAGCGCGAGCAGGACTAACTAGGTAAGCCGCGTGGGACAGAAGTCTGGAAATCGGCCTGGGACCTCCCGGGCCCGATTCCGGGAATCTGTCTCGACACGAATCGGTAAAAATACGTAAGTAAATCGACGCAACCACCTCAATCCGCGTTCCCTCGTCCATGACCATGCCGACTTTCAGCCGGTGGGTTTCGCCCAACCTATTTTCAGTCGCCGCCATCGGGGATTGTCCATCCCGTGCAGCCGAGGGCGACGGCGTGCCATCCCCTGCCCACGGGCGTCGCGAACCACCCCTCCGGGTTGCGGAGCGGAAGGTGGCCGATTCGGGTGGGAGGGAAAACGGGAACACCCGCCCCCCGGGGACGTCGCCCCCCAACTGCGCGGAGAGACTCGCGCCCGACCACCCGTGACTCCGGCGTTCTCCCATCCCTGTCGATCATCCTCCCGGTTTCGGGGGCGGGAGACCGAGGTTCAACCCATTGGGTCTGAGCGCGGTGAGCCGGTCATTGCGGGGCTCAACTCCGACCTGGAGTCCCCCGAGTCCGCGGGGACGCCCGACAGGCACCCAAGGAACCCCCTTTTCAATATCATGAGATCCAGGATCCAAAGCCCCGGGAAGCGAGACTTCCCGGCCCCTTCCACCCGGCCCGCGGTCGTTCTTCTGGGTGTCGTTCTATTCCTGGCCTTTGGTCTTGTGGTGGACGCCGCCAACCAAACCGCCTACTGGGCAGTTCCCACGGTGTCCGATCTCGTGGCCCAGAGTCCCGCGTCCTATACGAACGCCGCGCCGGATTCGCCATGGATTCCCCTGGCGATCGTGACGACAACAGGGACGTCGGTTCCATCCACCTCGGTCAAACACTGGGTATGGAACGCTGCGGCAACAGGCACCACGAACTCGGCCGCCGCGGGTGGCCCCATAGCGTGGCCCTACGGGGCCGGTTCCGGCCGCTGGATCCAGACCGCGGCGTCCAGCCTGGCGACGCCGGACTTTCGATTGATGGTCATCCCGACGCTGTATCCTGATCCCACGGAGACCACCACCAATCCCAACAATCCCACCACCCACTTCCAAAAGTACATCGACGCGGCCTCGTTTGCCTACAGCGCAACCCTGGGTCGTGTAAGACTCGATTTCCCGGCGGGCCACTATACCTGTGATGAGCTGATCTGGAGGGGAAAGGTCATCTATAATTCAGACTATGAGTGGCACTGCAAAAAGAGGAACAATCCGAGCGGCACCTTGAACCGATCGGTCATGCGGACGGAGCGGGTCACCGGAATGACCGTGGATCCGGTGGATGGAGCCTTTCTGTCCTGGGTGGCGTCGCCGGTCGATTACTCGAATCCGGACAACTGGTACGGCCTTTCAGATGATGTTTGGATCACCGGCAAGGGACGCTTCCTCTTCGACCAGAATGGAAAGGATTGCTCGCTGCCCCTGTGCCGGCTCATGGAGGTGCGCCGATGGATCATTGATAAGGGGTGTTTTGAGGTCTATCACAACTCCCAGGCCACGAACGTTAATAATTGGGGCATCTATCTGACGGGACGAGATGTCACCTGGTACGCCCCGACCGTCCGGGGCGGGCAATATATCTATCAGGACGGAATTCACATCTGCGCGGGGCGGAACATCACCGTCGTCGGGGGCTACTTTGAGTCCGGGGATGATGCGGTGGCGATTGAGACGGAGGCGGCGGGTGGAAGCACGTCCGCCCCCGACGAGGCGGCGGAAAACATCACGCTTTCGGGATTTACGGTGAAATCAAATCGCGCCCGTGCGATCTCGATCAATGGTGGGGTGAACCAGATCAACGTTCCGTACGTCAACGGACTGAGGGTCCGGGATATCACCATCACGAACTTTTCCGGGACCTGCGGTGAGTTTCGGCAGGGGGGCTTGTTTGTGGGGTCCTACCAGACACCGGATGGCATCTGGGACTATTCGATTTCCAATGCCGGGAGCGGGTACACGGACGGTTACTATGTTCTGGATGTCACCGGCACTGGAGGGGGCTCCGGAGCCAAGTGTCATTTGAAGGTTTCCGGGGGGAGGATTGTTCGGGCGGTGATCGCCAAGGTGGCGGGAACATTCATGGTGGGAAGCGGATACAAACAGAACCAGACTGTGGTCCTCAGCGGGCTTGGAAACGGCACCGGAGGGGCGGTGGCGGGCAGGGTGTTTGGGGTTCCGAACGACCTGATCCAGAGGGTAACCCTGGACAACTTCACCCTGGCCACGGGTGGGATCAGTCATGACGGGACGGAGCCCTACGTGTTGCATCTTCGGGGCGCCAGCGATGTATTCATTCGGGGAGCGATTGGGATCACGCAGAACGCCACCAATCCCGTTCACCGCCCGTTCTATATCCTGGGGTGCTCGAATGTGGTCCTCACATTGGCCATGTCGGAGACCCAGCGGGGCGGCTCGATCAACACCAAGACCTTTCCGAACTGCGTGGTGGATCAGCTGTACTTCAGGGGTTGCTCCTTTGGGCCGATGCGGACGCCGGGGAATGGGGTGATCAAGATCAACGGCTCGGGAGCCCGCCATGTGTATGTGCAGAACTCGGTGTTTACGGCGATCCCCAATGGAACCTCGGCGATCTACCTTCCGGACTTTGAATCGGGCAGCCTGGATTCGACGGAGTACCTGGAGGTTTCGAACTCGAGGTTCGTGGCGGAGTCGGCAACGCCTTCGAATGTCCACGCCGTGGATTTTGTCCCGGCGACCGGGGGCAGCGGAGGCCAGGTGGGCTTCTTTCGATTTGTCGACAACGAGATTCTTGGGGCAACGGTGGTGGATTCGCCCAGCAGCGTCCAGATATCGTGCGTCGCTTATGAAATTTCGGGAAATTTTGGTGCGTACGTCACGACCGGAACCCGCTTTGTGAATCTTCCGGCGGGGGGGCGAAGCATTCCGGTGACGGTGGATACCTACACGGGGCTTCCCGATGCCACGGAGGCGTCGTTGGGGGCCATGCACGTGAAGCCGCTGGGAAGTCCGGGTTTCGTGTACTGGCTGACCACGAATTCCGCGGGGTCATTCAACATTCAAACGAGCGCCGGTCCAGCCAGTGACGTCCAGTTTGAGGTGGAGTTGGATACCAGTCAGAAGCCGGTGCGGGCCCTCAGGGAGTACTGGAGCTTTAACCGGCCGGATCTGCTGATGGAGTCTCAGCGGGGTGTTGCGGAGACCCGACTTTCGATCCTTCCCGGTTTTTCCTCCGTTGTTTCCAGCGGGAGCGAGTCGTCCTTTTCCGGGGAGTACTCGGAGGATGATGAGGCCGCCGGGAGCTTTTTGAAGGTCGTGAATCCAGCGGGCTGCGCGCTGGAGGCCCAGCTTCCTTCGACCGGGGTCTACAACGTGCTCGTGAGGTACGAGACGCGCGCGCTGGGTTCCGGCAATTCGATCCAGCGAATCTCCTATACCACCAATGGATTCGTCTACCTGCCGTTTCGGACTCTGAATCCCGAGGCTTCGAGTCCGACGATGGTCGCGTTGGATTTCTCGGGAGTCGCCGGGGTTGCAAACAACCCGCTCTTTGGAATTCGGATTGATTTCGACACGTCGACGGCCGCGCAGGGCCTGGACGATCTCTCGATGGCGGGTGCGCCACTTCCGGGGTATCTGGCGGCAGCCTGTCCGCGCCTGAGCGCCTTTCCTGTTCAGCAGGCATGGGAGGGAGCCCCCTTCTCGATGCGCCTTCCGGGGGTGGCGGCGGTCCCGGATGCCCACACCTTCTCCCTGGTTTCGGGACCGGAGGGACTGTCGGTGGAGGCTTCCGGGTTGGTTTCGTGGGTGCCACCCTTGGCGCTCGCTGGGTCCGTTCAAACCGTGGTGGTCCGGGTTCGGGACGAGTCGTCCCCGATGCTGAGCACCCTGGGAAGCATTGACATCAAGGTGAACTCGAATGTTCCTCCGACCCTCGCTCAACCGTCCGATGGAATCGTCGATGAGTACTCGCCGTATACGGCGGTCCTGACCTCATCGGATCCGGATGGCCTTGCCGCGGATCTGGCCTACTCACTGGTCGGTGGCCCTTCCGGTCTGGTGGTGTCCCCCTTGGGGAGTGTGAGTTGGACTCCTACGGAAGGCCAGGGACCCGGGGCCGTCCTCGTGACCGTGCGGGTTACGGACGGAGGGAGTCCGCCCAGGAGTGACGAGAAGTCGTTTACGATCACCGTGAAGGAGGTGAACCAGGTTCCCGTCGTGGTCCGGCCGGCGGATGTGACAGTGGATGAACTCAGTCCGCTCACCTTGGCCGTGACCGCCTCGGATCCGGATCTCCCGGTTCAGGGTTTGACGTTCGCCTTGCTCGGAGCACCCGCCGGCATGGTGATCGACTCCACCGGGCATCTGACCTGGACGCCGACCGAGGAGCAGGGTCCGGGCGTGTATACCGTGGGTGTTCGGGTATCGGACGACGGGGTGCCCCCGCTTTCCGATGTGGCGACCTTCACCGTCACCGTCCGGGAGTCCAACTCGGCCCCCATCCTCACACAGATACCGGACCCGGTGGTTCGGGAGTTGGTGCCGATGACGTTGCGTATTTCCGCGGTCGATGGGGATCATCCGACCCAGCGCTTGACCTATTCGCTGGTGGGTGGTCCTCCGGGCCTTGGGGTGACTCCGTCGGGGGTTCTCACCTGGACACCCACGGAGGCCCAGGGTCCCGGATCCCATTCAGTGACCGTCTCCGTGACCGACGGCGGCTCGCCGCCGCTGACGGATCTCAAATCCTTCACGATCACCGTCGAGGAGGCCAACACGCCTCCGGAACTGGCCTCGCAGCCGGATCTCACCGTGGATGAAGGCGCGGCGGTATCGGTTCCGCTGGTGGCATCGGACGCGGATGTGCCAGCGCAACGCCTGACTTACCGGATTGTTCAAGGCCCCGAGGGAATGACGGTCGATGCGGCGGGAATGATCTTGTGGACCCCGACGGAGGGCCAGGGTCCCGGCATGTATCAGGTCACCGCGCAGGTTTCGGATGAGGGTTCCCCGGGCCTTTCGGATTCCAAGAGCTTTCTCGTCACGGTCCGGGAAGTGAATTCGGCCCCGGTGTTCGACATACCCTCCGGCTTGATCGCGGACCAATACAGGCCGTTTACGTTTGGGCTTCAGGCGACGGATTCGGATCTTCCGGCGCAGAGGATCTTCTACGTCCTGATGAACGGACCACCGGGCCTGGACGTGAGTTTGTCCGGGCTCCTGACGTGGACGCCGATTGGCACCCAGCCTCCCGGCGACTATCCGGTGACGGTAAGGGTCACGGACACGGGTTCGCCTCCGGCCTCGGAGACGCAGTCGTTCTCGATCTCCGTTCGGAACCCCAATCACGCCCCGGTGATGTCCCAGCCTTCGGACACGCTGGTGGCCCTGCCTGCGGATTTGAATCTCGATCTCGCCGCCGTTGATCCGGATCTGCCTGAGCAACGCCTGACGTTCTCCCTGGTGAGCGGACCGACCGGACTCAGTGTCTCGACGGAGGGCAGCGTCCGATGGACCCCGGAGTCGTCGCAGAGTCCGGGCACCTATCCGGTGGAGGTTCGGGTCATGGACGATGGGGATCCGGCACTTTCGGACACAAAGACGTTCCTGGTGGCGGTCTCGGGGCAGGAGGTTCCCGAGGTTGCTGCTCCGGTGGAGATCGTGACTGCGGAGGAGGTTCCGTTGACGTTCCGGTTGGTGTCTCCCGCGGGGGAGGATTTGGGAGATGACGCGGCGTATACGCTCACCGAGGGACCTCCGGGATTGAGTGTCGATTCCGAGGGCCTGGTCCGGTGGACCCCCTCGGAGGAACAGGGACCTGGGGTTTACTCCCTCCAGGTGTCCGTGGTGGATTCCGAATCAGGGGATGCGTTGCGAACGGACGTCCTCACCCTCACCGTTTCGGAGGTCAATTCCGCTCCGGTGCTGCCAACACCGGAGGCGATCCAACTGGAGGAGGGCCAGCCGTGGTCCCTGCAGTTGACGGCTTCGGACCGGGACGTTCCGGCTCAAACGCTCGGGTATTCCCTTCTGGATGGACCGGATGGACTCGTGGTTCGACCGGATGGTTTGGTGGAGTGGACGCCTGCGGTGAGTCAGGGGCCGGGCGATTACCCTGTCCGAGTGAGGGTGACGGATGGAGGTGTCCCACCCAGGACCACGGACTCCGAATTCACCGTTTCGGTTCGTGATGTGAATCATGTCCCGCAGTGGATCGCTCCGGTGTTGGAACCTCTCGATTCATTGTCGACGTTGAGTTTCTACCTCCAGGCTGTGGACTTCGACATTCCGGGACAGGGACTGACCTACGATCTGGTGAACGGGCCCCCGGGTTTGACGGTAAGTCCTGATGGCCTGGTTTCGTGGTTCCCCGGTGAGGCGGTGGCACCGGGCGAGTACCCGGTGACGGTGGTGGCGGTGGACGACGGAGTGCCCCCGGCCTCGGCCCCTCAGTCCTTCACAGTCGTCGTTCGTGACCTGAACGCCGCGCCGATGCTGACCCCGCCGGCCAATCGGACGATTGCGGAAGGGGCTGTCCTTGGTTTTGCGCTGGCCGCAACAGATCCGGACCCCGGCCAGGCGTTGATCTTCTCGCTGGTCAGTGGGCCCCAGGGAATGACGGTCAGTCCGTCAGGATTTGTGGAATGGACACCCTCGGAGGAAGAGGGGCCGGGAGTGTTCGACGTGGTTGTCCAAGTGTCCGACGACGGAGTGCCGTCGCTCTCGGATCTCGGAAGGTTCACGGTGACTGTTTTAGGCGTGAATGCGGCTCCGGAATTGGTGCGCCCCGACGACATGGCGATCGAGGAATTGGTGCCGATGTCCCTTCAGCTTCTTGCCTGGGATCCCAACATTCCGGGACAACAATTGACCTATGATCTGGTCAGTGGTCCCCCCGGATTGGCTTTGACCGCCGCCGGGGACCTGACGTGGACGCCCACGGAGACCCAGGGGCCTGGAACCTTTTCCGTCACCGTACGGGTCACCGATGATGGTGTGCCGGCATATGTGGATAGTCATACCTTCTCGATCAACGTCCTGGAGGTGAATACCGCACCGATCCTGGCAAGGCCGGCGGACGGCGATGTGATCCGGGGCGGCACGCTTTCGCGGAGTCTCTCCGCCACGGATGCCGACCTTCCTGTCCAAACACTGACCTATTCCCTGGTGACCGGTCCTTCGGGAATGACGGTCAGCCCCGCGGGTGCCCTCTCCTGGACGCCTTCTCCGTCCCAGTCGGCGGGAAATTATCTGATCAGTGTTCGCGTGACGGACGCGGGATCGGCGCCCCTCAGCGATCTGGCGTCCTTCACGGTAACGCTGAGGGAGGTTAATCAGGCCCCGGTGCTGCAGCGACCTGCGGACCGCTCGGGGAAGGAATTGCAGAAATTGAGCCTTTCCCTCCTGGCGACCGATGCCGACACGCCGACCCAGACCCTGACCTACTCGCTGGTTTCGGGTCCTGCGGGGCTCACGGTCAGCGGGTCGGGCGTGGTGAGTTGGACTCCCACGGAGGCTCAGGGCCCCGGCGTATTCCCGGTCACTGTCAAGGTCACCGACAATGGGGCTCCGCCCCTCGCCGACGTCCGGTCCTTTACGCTGACGGTGGAGGAGGTGGATCAGCCCCCGGTCCCCATCACTCCTTCCAACAAGACGGTCACGGAGTTGACCACGTTGTCCTTCAATTTGACTGCGACGGATGCGGATCTTCCTGCGCAGCCGCTGACATTTGCGCTCATCAATGGTCCGACGGGAATGGCGGTGAGTCCGGCGGGACAGGTGACCTGGACCCCGACGGAGGTCCAGGGACCGGGGATGTACACGGTGTCCGTAACGGTATCCGATGGGGATACGCCGACACTCTCCGCATCGACGACGTTTGTCGTGACAGTTCTGGAGGCCAACACGGCCCCAGTGCTGGTGCGTCCGGCCGACAGCACGGTGGTGGAGCTCAGGCCTTTCATGACGCCGCTGGTCGCGACCGACTCGGATCTCCCGACACAACTGCTCACCTATTCCCTGGTTTCCGGTCCGACGGGGTTGACCGTCACCACCTCGGGCGCCGTCAACTGGACGCCGACGGAGGAACAGGGCCCCGGGGTGTACTCGGTCACGGTAAAGGTCTCCGACAATGCGCCCGTTCCCCTGTCGGCAACGCAGACGTTCACCTTGAACGTGGTGGATGTGAATTCACTGCCCGTTCTGGTCGACATCCCCGATCAGACCATCAACGAACTATCCACCTTCTCGATGACGTTGTCCGCGGTGGACTCGGACAACCCGCCGCAGGTGCTCACCTACGCCTTGGTCAGCGGCCCTGCAGGAATGAGCGTTACCCCCGCGGGCGCCTTGTCGTGGACGCCGACGGAGGCCCAGGGACCGGGAACCTATTCGGTCACGGTATCGGTCACCGACAATCCCTCGCCACCGCTGACGGAATCGATGTCGTTCAACATCACCGTGAACGAGGTCAACAGCGCCCCGGTGCTGGCGAAGCCTGCGGATCGAACGTTGAACGAGTCCACGTCTCTGTCGGTGACCCTGTCGGCGACCGACGCCGATGTACCCGCACAGACGCTGACCTACGGACTGGCGAGCGGTCCGACGGGGTTGACGGTGGGTGCGGCGGGTGCGGTGAGTTGGACGCCCTCGGAGGCGCAGGGTCCGGGGACATACACGGTGAGTGTGAAGGTGACCGACGGTGGTTCGCCGCCCATGAGCACGACCAACTCGTTTGTGGTCACGGTGAATGAAGTGAACACGGCACCGGTGCTGGTGAAGCCGGCGGACC
>JAEUHD010000099.1 GCA_016793645.1 Verrucomicrobiales bacterium | reverse complement strand
CGACATATTCCCACGGTTTCGAATCCCTCCCTCTCCGCCATTTTTATTGGGGTTTCAGGAGGGGGCATTCGGGACGGTTCGGATGAATCTCGGGGTTGGTAGTCCCCTGTTACCGTGAACCCGTGGCAGGACGTTCCTCCGATCCACCGAGGGATGGGGATCGGCCTGCAACCGGAGTTTCGGCTTCAAGCCTGCGCGAACCCGGTATCACATGGGTCCCCGTTGGGAGGGTTCCAAGTCACCACACAATGCCGGAACTTGCCCGTCCTGACCCGGACGACGATCTCGGCGTCACCCTCCGCAATGTCGGAAGCTCTCCCCTCCCGGTTGCCGGATGAAACGTCCCCGCGAACGGTTTCGATCAACGCTCAATGTTCGATGACCGCGACCGGGGGAAGGGGTTCGCACGGCCCGCGTCCTGACGGGATCATCCGTTCGAAACTTCCCAGGGGCAGAAGGCCTCCCACGGACTGCAGGGTCCGCCTCATCCCGGCGTTGATTTCGTCGCCCTCCTCCAGTTGGTACGCTTCGGCGACGTCCGGACGCACGAATCGGGGATGGAGCGCGTCTCCGTCCTGCTCCCATACGACCATCGGTGACTGTTCGGGTGTGTTCAGCTTGCACATATTGGGACAATTCAGAATTGCATCCAAAGGCCGCCGCTGCCACTCGGTCAGCGTTTCCAGGGCTTTTCCCCGGCCACCTGTCTCAAGGAGCATGGGATGCAGTTCACGTGCCAGTGTGGGTCGCCCTGCCGGACGGTGTGCGGTTTGTCGAGTGCAGGGGGCGTCACGGAATCGTCACAGGGTCTCTTGAAACCTTTGTGCAGGTCCGGGGTCTCACCTTCTGGACACCCCGAGCGAGCGATGAGACTTTGACCATCGCCCCGAGCGTCCCGCCTGGGGTTTTGGAATCGGCGGGACGCTCACCCCGTTTCCCGGCGTGGGGCCGGACGGGTCATTTCAAGTCCTCACCCCCGAGCCCACCCACCGTCCAGTCGAGATTGTAGATCGGAGTGGTGCCGTCCTTGAAGGGAGCGTTGAGGCGCTCATACAGGGAGAATTCGGAATGGCCGTCAACGAGCAGGAGCATCATTCCCTTGGGACCATGGCCGGAACTGGCCGTTCCCTTCCGAATGTCATTCCACCTGCCCTTTGCGCTGGCGAAGCACGGCGCAATGGCCTTCTTGGATGGGGAGCGAACCTCGCCGACGCGGCGCACCTTCAGGGCGGAGGCATCGTCGGTGTGATAGAACTGGTTGTAGTAGTAGTACGAACAGGGGAACAGGAGTTCGTTGGTTTTGATCGGAAAATTGTTGGCGATGGCCCACTCGAAGTTGAAGCCCCGGCCCTTGTCGGCGGGACAAAGATAAAAGGCCCGGGAGTTCGTGCTGATGTAGGGGTTGACGAGTTTCAGCAGGTCCACAAAACCCATCTGGGGCCAGTCTCGACCGGAGTACGGGAACTGATCACGATGATCGGACGTGTACAGCGCGTAGGTGATCCCGATTTGGCGGAGGTTGGACAGACAGCGTGCCTGATGCGCCTTCGCCTTGGCCTTCGCGAGTGCCGGTAGAAGCATGCCTGCCAGGATGGCAATGATTGCGATGACAACCAGAAGCTCGATCAGGGTAAAGGCGCGAACCCGTGGGGCTGCGTGGTTCGCTTCGATTCTCGGAGCCATGGATCGAAAGTGACCCCGAACCGGCCTCGATGCCAGCGTGGAGGTTGGGTCCAACGGTGTCGCCCGAATCTCAAACCGGGAGCAGTTCCAGCTTCAAATAGGCGCCGGTGGCATTGGCGTCCGTGACGCATGCCGGCATGGACGGTCCCTGTCAAACGCGGGTGCGGCTGAAGTCCCACGCCAACGTTCTTTGGGTTTTTCATTGTCCGAGGGCTGAAAAAAATTTAACGCGACTCCATGTCCGAAAGTGTCCAATGGGGTTCAACGCCCGCAGTAGTCGCTTTTGGAATCCCCAACCCAAGCATTCCGACATGCCTTTGCCCCGATTCGCCCCCGCCGTCCCCTGGAAATGGGTTCCACTGCTGCTCGTGCTGTCCGCGTCCCTCCGGGCGGCGGACGACTGGCAGCTGAAGCCGTTTGTGAAGGTGGATGCGGTCAATCCGATCCTGTCCCCACGGCCGGAATCCGAATTCGTGTGTCCGCTCCAGGGCAAGGTGAATTGGGAGGCCGCCCATGTTTTCAATCCGGCCGCGATTGTCCGGGACGGCAGGGTTTGGCTGTTGTACCGGGCCCAGGATCGCGCGGGGGTTTCGAGACTGGGATTGGCGTGGAGCGAGGATGGGCTTCACTTCACCCGACTTCCCGCACCGGTGCTGTATCCGGCCGAGGATTTGGCCAGGGCGTTTGAAGCCGGGGGTGGTTGCGAGGATCCGCGGGTGGTGGAGGATGGCCGGGGTGGGTATCTGCTGACCTACACGGGTTACGACGGAAAGACGGCGCGCCTGATGACCGCGACGTCGCGGGATCTCCGAACCTGGCAAAAGCATGGGCCCGCCTTCGAAGGGGACATGCGTGAGGAGTGGACGAAGAGCGGGTCGATTGTCTGCCGTCGTGAGGGCGAGCGACTGGTGGCGGAGAAGATCGACGGTGCCTATTGGATGTATCTCCGGGATTCGAAGTTCCTCCTCGCCCGGTCTCAGGATCTGCGCCATTGGAGGGTGGTTCCCGAGGCAACCGGTGCGCCACGGGTGGTCGTCAAGGGGCGTCCCGGAATGTTCGACAGCGACCTGGTGGAGCCGGGACCTCCCGCCTTGATACGGGAGGACGGAATCCTCCTTTTGTACAACGGGGTGAATGCCCGAACCAACGGGGATCCGCGACTGCCGCCGGGTAACTTTGCGGCGGGACAGGTTCTGTTCGATCTCCGGGACCCCTCGCGGATACTCCGGCGCAGCGACAACTTTTTCCTCACGCCCGATCGTCCGTATGAGATGACGGGGCAGGTGGGGAACGTGTGTTTCATCGAGGGCTTGGTCCCGTTTCGGGGGCGCTGGTATTTGTACTACGGGACTGCGGACTCCAAGGTGGCCGTTGCCCGGGGCCCCGAGGTGAAGGCGCCCTGATCCTGGAATTCCGGTGCCGCCCCATCTCCCGGAGTGTTCGTAGTGCAAGCTTCAGCCTGTGGGTTCGTAGTGCAGGCTTTAGCCCGACTTCCGCTACTGAAGGGTTTGGCAGTTGTAAGTGGCTGGTAAACGGGACAACGGACGCCGAAGTCGCCACTACACTGCCGTGCGGGAGGGCATCCGGATTTTTGGGGGAGCCTGCGGTGGAAGCGTACGCCCG
>JAEUHD010000089.1 GCA_016793645.1 Verrucomicrobiales bacterium | reverse complement strand
TCAGCGGCGCGGGGTTGGTGGAGTGGACGCCCGGTCTGGATGACGGACCGGGATCGTATCCGGTGACGGTGAGGGTGACGGACAGCGGAACACCGCCGAAAAGCGCGGAGACCAGCTTCACCGTCCATGTCGCGGAGTTGCTGCCGCTGCTGCACGCGTGGAATTTCAACGACACCACCAGCGTCACGACCCTCCTGACTCCCTCGGTGACCGTCTCCGCCGCGCCTGCGGTGATGTCCGTGACTCCGTCGTCACCGGAACTGGCCCCCGATTTTGCGTCCGATATCACGTTCTCAACGGCCACGGATCAGGGCGCCTTCGGGGGCAACGTCGTGGCGGGGGACCCCGTGGGCGCACACCTTCGGGTGAACAACCCCACGGCACCGGTGCCGTACGTCGTCCAGGCCGGGGTTCCCACGTCCGGATTCCGCCACATTGTGGTGAAGTACGAGACCCGGCGCTCCACACAGGGAGCGGGTATCCAGCAGGTGTCCTACACGGTGGACGGTCTCAACTACACCCCGTTTCAGGAGATTGCGGTCGAGGACGTGGGTGCCTCCTCGGCGGTTCCGGTGGTCGTCCTGGACTTTGCGGCGATTCCCTCCGTTGAGAACAATCCCAACTTCGGCATCCGGATCGCCTTTGCCCAGGGATCCGGCGGAACGGGTGGCAACAACCGGTTCGACAACCTGACCGTCCGGGGCATCCCGCTGCCGCCGCCGCCGGAGAACACGGCGCCGACGTTCGTCGCCGTGGCCGACCGAACCCTGGACGAACTGACCCCCCTGAGCGTCCAGTTGGCCGCGATCGATACGGACGTTCCCGCGCAGACGCTGCAGTTCTCCCGCGTCGGCGGCCCGGATGGATTGACCGTCAGCGACTCGGGTCTCGTTGAGTGGACGCCTCCCGCGACGGCGGGTCCCGGCGTGTATGATGTTGTGGTTCGCGTGACGGACGACGGGGTTCCGGCCAGGAGCGCCGACCTCGGCTTCAAGGTGACCGTGAATGATGTGCTCCTGGTCACACGGATCCGCATCAATGAGGTGATGTCGTCCAATATAGAGACCCTGACGGACTTCGAGGATGATCCCGAGGACTGGATTGAGTTGGTGAACCCGACCGCGGACCCGATCAGCCTCGAGGGTGCCGGATTGACGGACGACCCGGCGTTGCCGTTCAAGTGGGTGTTTCCGAACGTTACAATCGCCCCCGGCGAACACCTGGTGGTCTTCGCGTCGGAAAAGGATCTCCGCGAGGTCTCCCCGGGACTTTCCCTGCACACCAACTTCAAGATCAGTTCCGGCGGGGAGACCGTGGTCCTGACCGCTCCGGGTGGGGCCACGGTGGACCAGATCGTCGTTCCCGCCCTCCTGCGCGACGTCTCGTATGGGCGTCTGACGCCCTCGGGGAACACCCTGCGCTATTTCAAGCCGGCCACCCCGGGTGCCGCCAATGCGGGCCCTGGATTCGAGGGAATCATGGCGAAGCCGAGCCTCACCGTGAATCCGGGCTTCTATGCGACCCCGGTGGCCGTGAATGCCACCCTGGCGGGTGCGCCGGGTGCGGTTCTGCGGTTCACCACCAACGGCAATGACCCGACCGAGGCGTCCCCGGAGTTGACCGCGCCGGTCACCCTGCAAAGCCGGACGGGGGAACCCAATCTCTGGTCCGACATTCCCACGGCGTCCGACGAGGGCCGCTTCGGCCCCGGGGACTGGGGATGGAATGGCGGACCCACGACGGAAACCTACAAGGTCAACACCTTCCGGGTTCGCGCCTTCAGGGAGGGATTCATTCCCAGCGAGATTGCCACAGGCAGCTACATCGTGGATCCCGATGGGGCGACCCGCTACAAGCTCCCGGTGGTTTCCCTCGTGGGGGATTATACCTCATTCTTTGATCCGGCCCGGGGTCTGCTTGTCCCCTTCAACTATCGCTATGAGGGCATCGCCTGGGAGCGCCCCGCCCACCTGGAGATCTTCGAGAATGCGGGCCTCGGCCTCAGCCAGGACATCGGATTCCGGATCCATGGCGCGGCCTCCGTGGAGTCGCCTCTCAAGTCCCTGCGCCTCTACGCGCGCTCCCAGTATGGCGCGGACGTGATTGACTACCCGATCTTCCGCGGCCACCCCAAGAATCTTCACGAGCGGCTTCTCCTTCGAAACGGGACCTCCCTCGGAGGCGGCGCCTCCCATGGCTATGTCCAGTTCCGGGACGCTTTCGCCCAGTACCTGGTCAAGGACATCACCACGCTTTCCGTCCAATATGACCGCCCGGTCGCCGTCTTCCTCAACGGCGAATACTGGGGACTCGAGAGCTTCCGTGATCGCTTCGACAACAACTTCCTGGGCGTCCAGTACGGAATCGACGATGTCGACATCCTCGATGGCATGGGGACGGTGGTCGAAGGCACCAACACGGCCTACCTTGAGTTGATCAGCTACGTCACGAATGAGGACCTCAATGCCCCGGGACGGTATGACTGGGTCCGATCGCAGATGGATGTTGAGAACTTCCGCGACTACTTCATCACGCAGACGTTCCACATGAACTACGACCAGCCCGGGAAGAACGTGAAGTTCTGGCGGTCGCAGACCGTGAATGCGTCGAACCCGCGTGCGGACATGCGGTGGCGGTGGTTCCTGTACGACCTGGATCTGACGTTCGGACTCGATCCGACCTGTTCCTATGACCGGAACGCCCTGATTTGGAATACGGGGCTCACGAATATCGCGTCCACAACGGTGATCGGGCCGACGCCCCCGCCGGACTGGGCGGTGAACACCCCGGAGCGCACGCTGCTCCTCCGCAAGCTGCTCCTTAATGACGAGTTCCGCGCCGATTTCATCGTGCGCTTCTCCGACCTCCTCAACACGGTCTTCACGACGCCCTACATGAGGGCCCGGCTGGGTGAATTCAAATCGGAGGTCGAACCGTACATGCCGGAACACATCGCCCGCTGGCGCCTTCCCGCGAGCCTGTCCGCCTGGCAGTCGGGGGTGACGGGCATGGACCAGTATGCCCAGCAGCGCCCGGCGTACATGTGGGAACACCTCCGGACCTACTTCAATCTGTCGAGCCGGCAGACACTGGCCCTAAACCTGGGAACCGCCGGTGCGGGCAAATTCAAGGTCAACACCGTGACGATTGGTCCGGGGGAGCCCGGTTTCGAGGGGGCTGCGTTTCCCTGGAGCGGCTCCTACTTCCCCGACTTTCCCGTCCAGGTGACGGCGTTGCCGGAGAATGGGTTTCTCTTCAGCCATTGGACCGGGGATGTGCCGGCCGGATCGGAAACCAGCGCGAGCCTGAACCTTTCCATGACCGCGAGCCGATCGTTGACGGCCCATTTTGTCCCGGGTCCGCGCCGGGTCCTTCGCGACTACTGGTCCTTCAACCACCCGGACTCCCTGCTCCTGCCGGACGTCTTCTCCGGCAATGCCTCGATCTCCATCGTGCCGGGTGCCGCGACAGCGGTCCTGGCCTCCACGGGACAAAACTTCTCCGGCTCCAACGCCCAACTTGGCGACGACACCGGAACCCATTTGCGGGTCAATTCGCCCATCGGAGCGACGTTGACCCTGAGCCTCCCGACGACCGGGATCCGGGATCCGGAGGTGCGATATGAAACCCGGCGGTCGGGCCAGGGCGCCGGAATCCAGCAGATCGACTACACCGTGGATGGAACGACATTCCTGCCGTTTCGCACCCTGACGGTCCTGGATGCGGACCCCGAGGTGGTTTTCCTCAATTTCTCAGGAGTTGCGGGGACGGATGACAATCCGGACTTTGCACTTCGAATCACCTTCGCCAGGGGAGCCGGAGGAACGGGGGGGAACAACCGCTTCGACAATGTGACCCTCCACGGCATGACGCTGGAGGGTTTCTACGAGGCCTCCCCGGCGATCCTGTCGCCGGTGCCCCTCCTCTACGCGGCTGTGGACGTTCCGTTCGAATACACCCTGACGGCGTCGGATGCCGACGGAGCGGTGGACTCCCTCGTCTTCACCCTGGTTTCCGGTCCTGCCGGATTGACCGTGAGTGGCGCGGGGTTGGTGGAGTGGACCCCCGGGGCGCCGTTCGTGGGAACGACGAATTCAGTGGTGGTGCGTGTCCAGGATGGATCCTCACCGGTCTTGGGAACGCTGGGCCAGTTCCAGGTCGTCGTTCGTGACGCCAACCACGCCCCGGTCCTGAACCCGATTGCCGACCAGTCCGTCAATGAATTGGAAACCCTCGCGATCAACCTGGGCGCGGAGGATGTCGATCTTCCCCTCGATCTGCTGACCTATTCGCTGGTGGGCGGACCCCCGGGGATGACGGTGACGTCGGCGGGGCTCCTTCGGTGGACTCCGTCCTCGGGTCAGGGACCGGGGACCTACCCGGTCGAGGTCCGGGTGGCGGACAACGGAATTCCCCCGATGGCGTCCAGCCGGTCCTTCCAGGTCGCCGTGGTCGAGCCGGGCGACGCATCCCGCCGGATTTGGCAGATCGGCGTCGATGATAATCCCGCGGTGGCCCCGTATGATCCGTCGCGCGAGTTCAGTCCGGAGAATCGGGCCAATGACCCGGCTCCGGGGGCGGTGACCCGTGTGCCCGGGGATCCGCTGTACGCGTCCGCCGGCAACCCGGCTGCGGACGACGATTTCTACACCGCGGGGCGGTATCCCGCGGGCTTCAATGGCCTCGCCGGGATGCTGACGGTCCCCAGTGACGAGCCCTTTGTCGCCTGGGAGCGGGCACATACCCAGCGGGATACGACCAATCGGATCCATTTCGACTTCATGAATGCCCGGGTCCAGGCGGGCGCGGAGTTCCGGCTGACCCTGGAGTTCGCGGGCGGAGGAACCATGGTCAGCGGGGTGCTGCAACCCGGATTCGGAAATCACGACATGGTGATCCGCTTCCGCAATGGGGCCGGGGTCGCCACGGACCTGTACTCGGCGCGCATCTCGCAGCGCACTACCGTGGACCTGACCTTCACCGCGGCGTCCGTGGGTGCCCTGCCCGGGGCGAATTCGCTGGAGATTGTGAGAACGGGGCCCGTGGACAATGCGTTCACGTCCTATTGGATCGTATACGACTTTGTCCGATTGGAGTCGGTGGCCGGGAACGCCGCGCCGGTGCTGACGGCGGTGGGGGACCAGGGCGTGGATGAGCTGACGCCGTTGGTGGTGAACCTTGCGGCGACGGACACGGACGTTCCGGCGCAGGTGCTGACGTACGAACTGGTGAGCGGTCCAGCGGGGCTGGGAGTGAGCGCCGCGGGCCAGGTGACGTGGACGCCGACGGAGGCACAGGGCCCCGGGGTGTACGCGGTGACGGTGCGGGTGAAGGACAGCGGGACACCGGAGAAGAGTGACACGAAGTCGTTCACGGTGACGGTGAACGAGGTGAACAGGGCGCCGGTGCTGACGGCTGTGGGGGACCAGGGCGTGGATGAACTGACGCCCTTGGTGGTGAACCTGGCGGCGACGGACACGGATGTGCCGGTGCAGGCGCTGACGTACGAACTGGTGAGCGGTCCTGCGGGGCTGGGAGTGAGTACCGCGGGCCAGGTGACGTGGACGCCGACGGAGGCGCAGGGCCCCGGGGTGTACACGGTGACGGTGTTGGTGAAGGACGACGGGTCGCCCGTGAAGAGCGACACGAAGTCGTTCGTGGTGACGGTGAACGAGGTGCCGGATCCGGTGGCGTTGCGGACGGTGTGGCAGATCGGCACGGACAACAATCCTGCGGTATTGCCGTACAATCCGTCGGGAGAATTCAGCGTGGAGAACCGGCTGAATGATCCTGCGCCCGGGAAGGTGACGCGGTTGGCGGGGGATCCGCTGTACGTGGCGGCGACGAATCCGACGGCGGACGACGACTTCTACACGGCGGGCCAGTATCCGGCCGGGTTCAACCGCCTGACGGCGGCGTTGGTGGTGCCGAATGATGAGCCTGCGATCGCGTGGGAGCGTGCACATACCCGTGGGGATGTGACGAACCGGATGCACTTTGTGGTGGATCCGAGCCAGGCGGTGGCGGGAGCGGAGTTCCGGCTGAGCCTGGAGTTGGTGAGCGGCGGGAGCATGAACAGCGGA
>JAEUHD010000072.1 GCA_016793645.1 Verrucomicrobiales bacterium | reverse complement strand
CTCCAGCGCATGCTGGACGCGAAGACCCCGTACGTCCTGAACGTGATGACCCCCTACTCCGAGCACGTGCTGCCGTTCATCCCGGCCGGACGGACGGTGGCGGATATGAAGTGGTGAGGTCCGGGCGAACCGCCGGAATGGGGACCTTGAACATGATGCGCCGACGTCTGCACTGGGTGGTGGGATTCCTGATCGCCGTCCTCCCCGTTTCGGCCGCCGAGCGGGTCTTTGACTTCTCCACCAACCAGCCGGGAAAACCGCCGGCGGGATTCAAGGCGTTTGTCGTCGGAAGTGGAAAGCCGGCGGACTGGCAGGTGGTCATGGCGTCGGTGCCCCCGCTGCTCGCCCCCGTCACGGACCGGGCGGCGGTCAACGCCCGGGTTCCCGCCCTGACCCAACTCTCGCGCGACCCCACCAACGAGCGGTATCCGGTGATCTACTCCGAAGGGGAACGGTACGGGGACTTCACGCTCACCACCCGGTTCCGGATGGTGTCCGGTGCCGCGGAACAAATCGCCGGCGTGGTCTTCCGTCTCATGGATGAGAAGAACTTTTACGTCGTCCGCGCCAGCGCCCTCGGAGGGAACCTCCGGTTCTACAAGTTTGTGGATGGCCAGCGGACCGCTCCCGTCGGCAATGACCTGCCGATCGAGAAGGGCCGCTGGTACGAACTGACGGTCAAGGCTGAGGGCAACAAGTTCGACATCCTCCTCGATGGACGGCAGGTCATCCCCACGATCACCGACAACTCCTTTCCGGCCGGCAAGGTGGGCTTCATCACCAAGTCGGACGCCGTCAGCGAATTCGCGGAAACGAAGATCACCTTTCGTCCGATGGTTTCCTTCGCCGAAACCCTCGCCCAGCAGGTGCTGGAACGGCAGCCGCGCATTCTGAATCTCAAGATCTACGGCACGACCCCGTCCCGGACCAACCTTCACGTCCTCGCCGCCAAGGACCCCGCGGATGTGGGGCAGCCCGCGACGGATGCCGAGGTCGGGGTGCTGTCCGGAAACGAGACCTACTACGGAAAAACGGACCACCAGATCCTCGTCACCGCTCCGCTAAGGGACCGCAACGGGGAGGCGGTGGGGGTGGTAAAGTTCTTTTTGAAGCCCTTTGCCGGGCAAACGGAAGCCAATGCCGTGGCCCGGGTGCTCCCCACGGTCCGCTGGATGGAGGCGCAACTCGCTGCCAGCGAAGGATTGAGCGAATAGGGGCTCCCTCGCCCTGGGGGCTAATCCCCGCCTCCATCCGCCGCCCTTCGGGTGGGCACACCCGCCCCGACGGTCGTTTCACGCAAATGACGCGGGATCGTGACGGAATGTCGCTGGTTTGAGGATGGCAGGCTCGTTGCTATGGGTGGCCGTATGAAACCCGCCGTCTTCTTTGAGCGCGATGGTGTCCTGAATCTCTGCGAGACCGTTCATGGCAGGCAGACCCCTCCCTTGAGCCTGGAACAGTTCCGGATCCATCCAGAGGCTCCCAAGGCCTTGATGACATTGAAGCAGGCGGGATTCCTGTTGATCGCCACCACCAATCAGCCGGCGGTGTCCCAGGGCAACCTCTCCCGGCGGGAGCTGGACCTCATGCACGACGTGCTGCGGCGGAAGCTCCCACTGGACGACGTTCTGATGTGTCCCTACGACGATCCGAGCCACCCCTGCAGCAAGCCGCAGCCCGGGATGTTTCTGGAGGCTGCCTTCAAGTGGAGCCTGGACCTCGACCGCTCCTTTATCGTCAGCGACAAGTGGTCTGATGCGAAAGCCGCGCAAATCGCGGGGTGCACCAGCGTGTTGTTGGACTCTCCGTGGATCGGAAACGATCACCACGACTTCGTGGTGTCCGGCCTCCCCGCGGCCGTTTCGAAGATTTTGGAACTTCAGACCCAGTTGCATGGGCACGCCTTTGCTGCAATCGCCTGAACCACCCAGGCCGGTCCGCACCGATTCCGCCCCGCCCGGGGATTCCCGGAGGGTGTTCCAGCCATTTCCCCGACGAAACCGGCCCGGTCGCGGGCTAAGAAGTCGGGTCCGATCCTCCGGCCCCCGCGAGTCCTAGCCCGGGCAAATCCCGCTCCCTCCGCCGCGGCAGGTCCAATCCGGCAATTCCCGGACCGGGCAAATGCAGTGCATGATTCGTTGAATCACTCTCTTGCAGGGATCCAACGGGCACCCCCGGGCACCCCTCCCAAAAAAAACGCCTCAGGACCCGCGTTGCCTGAGTTGAATGGATTCGGCAGGCTCGGTGCCGTCATGGCCGCTGAAACTCCCGCATCGTTCCGTCCCTACATTCCGGACCGAAGCCACCTCCGTGAGTTCACCGCCCGGTCGGTCCTGGTCGGCACGTTGTTGGGGATGGTGTTCGGCGCCTCCTCCCTGTACCTCACCCTCAAGGTCGGGCTCACCGTCAGCGCCAGCATTCCCGTCGCGGTGATCTCCATCGCGCTGTTCAAGATCGCGTCCAAGTTCGGGGTCCGGGACGCCACCATCCTCGAACACAACATCGCCCAGACGGCAGGGTCCGCCGGGGAGTCCATCGCGTTCGGGGTCGGTGTGACGATGCCGGCCATCCTGATCCTCGGATTCGACCTGGAAATCTCCCGCGTGATGCTCGTCGCCGCCCTCGGGGGGCTGTTGGGGATCCTGATGATGATCCCGCTCCGGCGGGCTCTCATCGTGCAACAGCACGGCGAACTGAAGTATCCGGAGGGCACCGCCTGCGCCGAGGTGCTCAAGGCAGGCGCCGGAGAGGAGTCCCGAAGCGCGGCGGACCCCGCCTATGCCAAATCCTCCGCCCACCGCATCGACGCGCGAACCATCTTCACCGGATTCGCCGTCGGACTCCTCTACAAGACGGCCAACGTGGCCTTGAAGCTCTGGAAGGATGTCCCGGAAAAGGTCTTTGGCGCACCACTCAAGGGCGGATCCATCTCCGCGGAGATCTCCCCCGAGATGATCGGCGTCGGCTACATCATCGGGCCCAGGATTGCCGGGATCATGGCCGCTGGCGGCGTCCTGAGCTACCTGGTGCTGATTCCCATGATCCAGTTCTTCGGGCAGAACCTGGGCGAGGTGCTCCCGCCCGGACGCAGGCTCATCAGCGAGATGTCGCCGAACGAGGTCCGGGGCGCCTACATCCTTTACCTCGGGGCCGGCGCGGTCGCCGCCGGCGGCATCATCAGCCTGCTGCGCTCCGTTCCGACCATCTGGCACGGGATCAAGCTCGGACTCCTGGATCTGACCTCCGCCCGGCGGGGTGACGCCGGAACGGGCCGAACCGCGCGGGATCTGCCCCTGAAGTTCGTGGGCATCGGCATTGTGGTCCTCCTCACCGCCATCACGTTCGCGCCGCCGCTGCAGATGAACCTGTTCGGCGCCGTTCTCATCGTGCTGCTCGGCTTCCTGTTCGTAACCGTGTCCTCGCGGCTCACCGGCGAGATCGGCTCGTCGTCCAATCCGGTCTCCGGGATGACCATCGCCACCCTGCTCTTCACCTGCCTCGCCTTCCTCGCGGTGGGCTGGACCGGCAAGGGCTACTACGTCACCGCCCTGTCGGTCGGAGCCATCGTTTGCATCGCCTGCTCCAATGGCGGCACCACCTCCCAGGATCTCAAGACCGGGTATCTCGTGGGCGGCACACCGCGATTCCAACAGGTGGCCATCCTGATCGGGGCGTTCGCCTCCGCCCTGGTGCTGGGGCCGATCCTGCTCGGACTCAACCGCAGCGCGATCACCTATGTGGACGCCATGGAGGTCGCGCCGTCCCTGCGGGTCCCGGTCGAGCAACTCCGCGGACTGCCCCGGGAACACCTCACCGGTCCGCAGGCGAAGAACGACCAGCAGGAATACTTCGTGTGGCACGACACGACGGCGACGGGGTCGCGCAAGTTCCTCGTGGATCCCGCCGGGAAACCCGTGTGGCTGGTGGACCCGGGAATCAATGGTTCGTTCGCGCAGCGACCGGACGGCTCCGCGGTCCGGAAATTCGATGCCCCCAAGGCCGTCCTCGTCAGCTACATCATCAAGGGAATCCTCGACCGACGCCTGCCCTGGGAACTGGTCATCCTCGGGGCGATGATCGCCCTCACCCTCGAACTGGCCGGCATCAACTCCCTCGCCTTTGCCGTCGGCGTGTACCTGCCCGTGTCGGTCTCCCTGGGAATCTTCGCCGGCGGTGCCATCCGCTGGCTGGTGGAACACCAGGACCGCGCGAAGCACGTCAATGCCGGCCTGACCGCCGAGGAAATGGCCGCAGAAAATGACCGCTCCCCCGGGGTCCTCATGGCCTCCGGCTATATCGCCGGCGGCAGCATCGCCGGCATTGTGATCGCCTTCATGGCCGGTTTCTTTGAGAACGCGGATCGCGCCATCACCCAGTGGGCCGAGAAATCCAATCCGTTCCTGGCGGGTCCCTACGCCAATCTCCTGTCCCTGCTTCCCTTCGCGGCGATTCTGATCCTCCTCTGGCTCGCCGCGCGGGGCCGGATCCTGTCCGCCGCCCCGAAGGCCTGATCGGTGGTCCCGGCGACCGAACCGCGTTTCAGACTCGACGATCGGCAACGATGGGGGATCGTCCACGGGTCATGACGCCCCTCTACCGCCCCCTGCTCGCCGCCGCACTGGTGGTCCTCGCCATTTCACCGAACCTCCGCGCCGCCGACTGGCTGCAGTGGCGGGGTCCGGCACGGGAGGACCATTCGCCGGACCAGGGACTGTTGAAGCAGTGGCCCAAGGAGGGGCCGAAGCGGGTCTGGCTCTTTGAGGACGCCGGCCTCGGCTATGGCGGCTATTCCGTGTCCGGCAACCGCCTGTTCACCGTCGGACTCCGCGGCGATGAGGAATACCTCATCGCCGTGGATACCAACACCGGCAAGGAGGCGTGGTCCGCAAAGATCGGACAAAAGTACTCCAACGGCTGGGGCGACGGCCCCCGCATGACCCCCACCGTCGATGGCGACCGGGTCTACGCCATTGGGGGACGCGGGCTCCTGGTCTGCGCCGGCGTCGCCGACGGAAAGATCCGGTGGCAGAAATCGCTCGTCGCAGACCTTGGCGGCGTCCTTCAGGACTGGGGCTATACCGAATCCCCGCTGATCCTGGGCGATCGCATCTTCTGCACCCCTGGCGGACCGAAGGGAACCATGGCCGCCCTCAACAAGCTGACCGGAGAAGTCCAGTGGCGCACCACCAGCCTCACGGACAACGCCCAGTATGCGTCCCCGATTCTCATGGACCGGAACGGAAAGACCGAGGTCGTCCAGTTGGTCATGAAGAAGGTCTTCGCCGTGGATCCCCAAAGCGGAGGCGTCAATTGGTCCGCGGACTTCCCCGGAAACGTCGCGGTCATTCCCACCCCGATCCAGCACGACGGAATCGTGTTCGTGACCGCCGGATACAACTCGGGATGCAAGGCCATCCGACCCGGCAACTCCGGAACCCCGGAGACGGTGTATCAAAACAAGGTCATGAAGAATCACCACGGCGGCGTGGTGCGCGTGGGCGGCCATCTGTACGGATACAGCGACGGTCCGGGCTGGGTCTGCCAGGACTTCAAGACCGGCAAGGAAGTGTGGGCGAGCAAGACTCTCGGGAAGGGCGCCGTCCATTTCGCGGACGGCATGCTCTACTGCCTCGACGAAAAGAGCGGGGAGGTCGCACTGGTGGAGGCGGTGCCGACCGGATGGAACGAGAAGGGCCGCTTCAAGTTGTCCCCGCAGAGCGAACTGCGGAATCCGCAGGGTGGCATCTGGCCGCATCCCGTCGTGGTCAACGGACGGTTGTACCTGCGCGACCAGCAGTACCTGTATTGTTACGACGTGAAGGGGAAGTGAGGCCGCGCGAAGCGTTTGGGAGTGCGGTAGTCCTCTACCGCTTTTCGTCTCGGCGGTACCCGCGTCGGAGAATGCCGCGCTTTGGTCTCGGGTTGAGCGCGAATCCAAAGCGGCAGCACCCGTCCCGCCGAAGCGGAAGCCGCAAAGGCGGACCGCTGAGATCGGAAGAGCGGCGTGTCGGGCACGAGAGGGGAGTGCGGTAGTCCTCTACCGCTTTCCGTCTCGGCGGGACCCGCGTCGGAGAATGCCGCGCTTTGGTCTCGGGTTGAGCGCGAATCCAAAGCGGCAGCTCCCGTCCCGCCGAAGCGGAAGCCGCAAAGGCGGACCGCTGCCGCACTCCAGATCCTTACGGCGCCGCCACATTCACCCCCAGTTGATGGGCGATGAAGGCGATGCGGTCGCTGCTCTCCTCGATGATCTTGCTGGTCGGCTTGCCGGCCCCGTGCCCTGCCCGGGTTTCGATCCGGATCAACACCGGATTCTGGCACGCCTGCACCGCCTGAAGCCGCGCCGCAAACTTGAAGCTGTGCGCCGGCACCACCCGGTCGTCGTGATCCCCGGTGGTCACCAGGGTCGCGGGATAACAGGTTCCCGGCTTCAGATTGTGGTAGGGCGAATAGGCAAACAACGCGCGGAACTGCTCCGGGTCCGCGCTGCTTCCGTAGTCGCTCACCCAGGCCCATCCGATGGTGAACAGATGGAATCGCAGCATGTCCATGACGCCGACCGCCGGCAGTGCGGCACCAAAGAGATCCGGACGCTGCGTCATCGCCGCGCCCACCAGCAGCCCGCCATTCGATCCCCCGGCAATGGCCAGTTGCCCGGGCGTCGTCCGGCGTTCCTTCACCAGCCATTCCGCCGCACCGATGAAATCATCGAACACATTTTGCTTCCGGAGCTTGGTCCCCGCCTGATGCCACTCCTCGCCGAACTCGCCGCCGCCCCGGAGATTCGGGACGCAATACAATCCGCCCTGTTCCATCCACAGCAGATTTGCCGGTGAAAAGCTGGGGGTGATGGAGATGTTGAATCCACCGTAGGCATACAGCAGGGCCGGATGCGCCTTCCCGGGAGCGAGGTCCCTGCGTCCGGTGATAAACATCGGCACCCGGGTGCCATCCTTGCTCGTGAACCACACCTGGCGGGTCTCGTAATCCTCCGGACGGAACGGAACCTCCGGCTGCTTCCACAACGTGGTGTTCCCCGTGGCAAACTCATATCGGTAGAGCCGCGTGGGCGTGTTGAAGCTCGTGTAGGCGAAGAAGGTTTCCCGGGAATCCTGTCGCCCGGTGAACCCGGAGACCGTGCCGATGCCCGGAAGCTCCAGGGTCTTCTGATACTTCCCGTCGGTTCCGAAGAACTTCACCTCGCTGTAGGCATTGCGCAGATACACCGCAATGAACCGGCCGCCGACATAGCCGGCCGAGGTCAGTGTGGCGTCGGACTGCGGCACCAATTCGCGCCACAAGGACCGCTCCGGCCGGGTGACGTCGATGGCCAGGATCCGGCTTCGGGGCGCATCCAGATCCGACAGGAAGTAGAACACCGAACCGTCGTTGCCGATGAAGTTGTAGCTGGCGTCAAAATCCCGAAGCAGTTCGACCACCGGCGAGTCCGGTTTCGACAGATCCTTATAGAAGACCCGGTTCCGGGTGTCCGTGCCTTCGCTGACGGAAATCACCAGATACCGGCCATCCTCCGTCGTCTCCCCGGCAAATCCCCACTTGGGATGGTCCTTCCGTTCATAGATGAGGGTGTCGTCGGACTGCGGCGTTCCCAGCCGGTGGAAGTACAGCTTCTGAAATTCGTTGACCTTGCTGAGCTTGGCGGACTCCGGTGGGGCGTCGTACCGGGAATAGAAGAACCCCGAGCCATCCCGGGCCCAGGCGCATCCGGAGAACTTCACCCATTGCAACACGTCGCCGGTGTCCTGTCCGGTCGCCACATCCCGCACGCGCCATTCCTCCCAGTCGGATCCGGCGACGGACAACGCGCAGACCACCCGGGTGCCGGCGTCGTTGGGGACATAGCTCTTGAGCGCCACCGTCCCGTCGGCGCTGAGGCGATTGGGATCCAGCAGCACGACCGGTTCCGCCTCCAGCGAATCCGCCGTCAACAGCACGGTCTGGTTTTCGAGCCCGCGAACGCGGGTGAAGAAATAGCGCCCGCCATACCGGCTGGGAACACCGTAGCGGTCGTAGCGATACAATTCAGTCAACCGGCGTCGCAACGGTTCGCGCTCCGGGAGGGATTCCAGGTAGCGAAACGTCACTGCATTCTCCGCCTCAACCCAGGCGCGGGTCCCTTCGCCATTCTCATCCTCCAGCCACCGGTAGGGATCCGCGACCGCGGTGCCATGGTAGGTGTCCACGGTGTTGGTCGTGGCGGTGGGCGGATAGGCAATGGGGGGAGGGTTCACAACGCGGGAGGTGTGGCAGCCGGCGGCGACGAGGGTGAGCAATCCCAGCAACCCCACCGCGCCCCGAAGGAAATTGGTGCTCATCGGCCCCGGAGTACTCCCCGGAACTGCGCCGAAGGGCAAGTTTCGACTGGGACCTGCAAGCACCCACTCAATCCCGAACCAGCGTGAACAGCCGCTTCGGGGCATCGCGGCGGGATTCGACGTGTTGGTCGGCGAACGCGGCGTTCGCGCGGAACTTTCCCTTCCTGACTCCCGAGGTGAGCCGCTGGGTTTCCGAGCTGCGTTCGTTGCCTCCGCTGTGCCGGTAGCAGACGTTGGCGGTGGGGTCGCGGTCCGGATACAGACACGCATCCCATCCATCGGTGTCCGCGTAAAGGATGGTACCCACCGGGTCCTCAAGGCTGCGGGACCCCACCGTGTTGACCCCGTTGTTGACGTATGCGTTTTGCGCATAGGCGAGGTAACCCCAGTAGCCTCCCGCCCGCAGGGCGGCACCGAGCTTCTCCTCCGGTTGCGCCTTCTGGACGCTGGAGGGGCACACAAAGATCCCCTGGCCGGCAACGGTGGCTTTCTTGCCGAGATACGGCTGCAACTGCCGGTACCAAATGGGCGGAATGCCATCCTTCCCGGGCGGAATCGAGCCCGGCCAGCCGATGGGGTACACGCGATAGTCGTCGTCGTACATGGTGGCCGCCAGGATGAGCTGGCGCACGTTACCCTGGCAGACCGCCGACCGGCCCTTATCCCGGGCACGGGCCAACGCCGGCAGGAGCATCCCGGCCAGGATCGCAATGATGGCCACGACCACCAACAGCTCTATCAGTGTAAACCCGCGCGCACGTGGTCGGGACGGAACCCACGGCTGGGAATGGAAGATCGTCTTCAGAAGCAGGACCTCAGGGGAGAATGCCCCCCCACGCATTCCACCATGAATGTTCCCCGTTGACCAGAGTACGCTCCGGTATCCCCGCCCCCGGATTCGATCCGACTCCGCGCTTGTGCCCTTGAGGATCCGGTTTACTGTGTGGCGATGAACCAACAGCCAACCCGCGCTGTGGTGGCGGGAATTCTTCTCGCCGGGACGCTACAGGCCGCCGACTGGTCCCAGTACCGGGGACCCCACCTCGATGGCTCCACTCCGGAGGCCGTTCGGACCAACTGGGCGGAGAAGCCACTCCAAACCGTCTGGAAAAAATCCCTCGATCCGGGCTGGAGCTCGATCGCGGTCTCCGGGGGCCGCCTGGTGACCCAGGTCCGCAAGGGCACCCGCGAATACTGCGTGGCCTTGGACGCGGCCACTGGGACGGAGCTTTGGACTCGGGAAACCGAAGTGGCGTCCTATGACAACCTCGTCGGCTACGACGACCGGGTGGATGGACCACGATCCACACCCACGATCTCCGGTGAATTCGCCTACGTTCTGACCTCACAGCTCAAACTCCACTGCCTTCGGTTGAGGGATGGAGGCGTGGTGTGGACGCGCGACTTCGTCACCGAGTTCGGAAGCGAGGTCATTTCATGGCAGAATGCCGCTTCGCCCCTCCTGGTGGACGGACTCATTTTCCTCAACAGCAACGCTCCCGGACGGCGACTGATGGCGGTCCGCGCCTCCGACGGGACGACCGTTTGGGAGGGCTCGGACGACCCGACCACCCATGCGACGCCCGCGTACGGAGAGGTGGGGGGCGTGCCCACAGTCGTCTTCCTCACGGGACTGGGACTCGTGGGTGTTATGCCGGAGACAGGACAGGTTCGCTGGCGACTGACTTTCCTGCCTTCATTCACGTCAACAGCGGCGACTCCCGTACTTGCCAACGACCGTGTGTACGCCTCGGCCGCCTACGGTTTTGGGGCGATTTCAGCTCGGATCACGCCGGGGCCGTCCGGACCTTTCGTCTCCCAACCGTGGCGGCAGAGGGGTACCGCCTACCAGAACCATTGGTCCACTCCGGTGGCCCACGAGGGATTTCTTTACAGCGTCGTGGAGTCGGGAACGGTCGATCAGATCCGGGTCAGGAGCCTTGCCTGCCTGGATCTCGTCGCCGGAACAAACCGCTGGGTATCCACGAGCGTGGGATCGAGAACCATTGGATTCGGCAGTGTCATCAAGGTGGCCGACCTCCTCCTCGTGCTCACCGAATCCGGCGAACTCGTCCTGGTCCGGCCCGACCCCGTCGCATATTCCGAGATCACCCGCCAAAAAATCCTCACCCAGTACTGCTGGAATGTCCCGGTGGTTTCCGCCGGACGCCTCTACGCGCGCAGTTCGTCCGAGTTGATCGCCCTCGACGTCGGCGCCGCCCCCCCTGCGTTGCCGGAACTCGACCTCGCCGTCCGTCCCGGCCCCGACTCCTCGGCCGTGGTGGCGGTGGTGTCCGGACGCAACGGCGCACCACTGGATGCCAATGCCGCCGGGCGGATCGAACTGCGCGGCACGACGGAGCTGACGCAGCCTCTGGCGGACTGGCTGGCGATCCCGGCGGACTGGCAGGTGGTCGGCACACGGTTGGAGTCGGGAATTTCGTCCTCCAGCAACACGCGCTTTCTCCGCGCCCAAGAAAAGTCCGCCGGCCCCTGACACCATGAAGGCTCCGCCCCAACCTCCCGTCCTGCGGAATCCAACTCCCGCCTTCACGCTCATCGAACTGCTGGTGGTGGTCGCCATCATTGCGATCCTCGCGGGATTGCTCCTCCCGGCGCTCGCCGGAGCCCGCGAGCGGGCCCGACGGGCGGTATGCATCAACAACGTCCGCCAGTTCATCCTCGGAGCCACCCTGTATGCCGGGGACAACCTGCAGTTCCTCCCTCCGGCCGACACGGACAACAACAACAAGCAGGATACCCATACCCCGATCCTGTCCAACGCCACCAAGACCAACCTCCTTCACTACGCTCCGGACCTGCGATCCCTCGATTGCCCGAACCTGGCCCAATGGATGCAAACCCGCACGGGCTGGCGGACCCATGACGACTACGGCATCGCCATCGGATACCATTACCTGGGCGGCCATCCCAAGACCCCGTGGCCGCCGCTCGACCGCGTGACCAACACCTGGATCTCCCCGCAGAAGGCGTCCGACGATCCCTCCCTGGTGCTCGTCGCCGACCTCAATGTGTACTGCTACAGCTTCCAGCGGATCCTCGCCCCGCATTGCGCCCGGGGCCCGGTCGTTCGTGAGGATTCCTACTTCGACACCCATCCCGATGCCTACCAACAGACCCCCCGGGATGCCGGTGCCACCGGCGGCAATGTCGGGCTCCTGGACGGTTCCGTTTCGTGGAAGGACATCCGGCTAATGCGAGCCCACCGCGCCTCCCAACTCTGGGAAACCGATGGAGCCTTTGGATATTGGTAGCCGGGTGGCCGGTGGCCAGTGATCAGTAATCAGTTTTCAGTTTTCAGTTTTCAGTGACTGACGACTGACGACTGACGACTGACGACTGACCAATGACCAGTGACCAGTGACCAGTGACTGGCGACCCCTGAAAACTTCCCCCTCCCCCCCGCTTGTCAAAGAAACGCCCCCCGGTACCGTGGGGCGTCCGGTGAGTGAACGATTCCAACGCTGGTTGCCGTGGGTGTTTGCGGGGGTGATGGCCCTGACCCGCTGGCCCGGCCTGATGCCGCCCAATTTCAGTGGCGTCTATGCGTTTGTCTTCTGTGCGGGCGCCCTGCTGGGGGGCCGAAGGGCGTGGGCGCTTCCCCTCGGGATGATGCTGGCCACCGATCTGGTCCTCAACGCCTACTACCAGTTCGGACGCGGCTGGGACGTTTTCACCCTCACGGGCCTTGCCCTGCTCCTCGCCAACTACGCCGGGTACGCCGTCTTGTTCGGACTCGGACGTCTCTTCAATCCCCGGACGCGGCTTCTGAATCTCATCACTGGCGGGATTCTGGGAGCCGTGCTGTTTTACATCGTCACCAATACCGCGGCCTGGTTGTTCAATCCCTTCCATAATCCGGAGTACACCCGCAATTTCGCGGGCTGGCTCATCGCCCTCACCAAGGGAACGGGAGGTTATCCGCAGACCTGGGAATTCTTCCGGAACACGCTCCTCAGCGGAGGCCTGTTCACGGCCTTGTTCTCCTCGGCCTGGCACCTGACCGCCGCTGAATCGCCCGCCGACAAGGGGGAAGCCGTGGAACCGGAGCCCGAGGAACAACCGGTTGAGGCGGAAGGATCGTGACTGTGCGGCATCGATCATCCACCGAAGGGACGGTTGCCGGGTGAATTCCATCGGTGAGGGAAAGGCGGAGGTTCGGATCGGGTTGATCTCCGACACCCACGGACATCTGGATCGAAAGGTCTTCGGTCTCTTCGACGGCGTGGATGCCATCCTCCACGCCGGGGATATCGGATACGCCAGCATCATTCTGGAACTGGAGGCCATCGCCCCGGTGACCGCGGTGCTGGGCAACAATGATGCGGGACTCAACTTTGCACTGACCGAGGTGGTGCAGGCAGCGGGGCGAAAGATCCTGATCCATCACATCGTGAATTCCCACGCTCCCGAAACGAGCATCGGAGACCGGTTCCGTCGCACCCAGCCTCACGTGGTGGTCTTTGGTCACACGCACCAACCGTTTCACCAAACCCGTGGGGGACTCGTCCTGATCAATCCGGGATACGCGGGAAAGCCCCGCTTCAACCTGGAGCGCTCCGTGGCCACCGCGGTGATCAACGCCTCTGGACTCCAGGTCACGTTTCATCCGCTCTGAATTCCGGGTGCGGCAGCCAAACCCGCCTTCGCCGCGTCCCGCCGAAGCGTCCCGCGAAGGCGGAACGCTCCCACGATTCCTCACCTCCCCCGCCAGTGGAGATAGGCAACCAAACCCGCGATCGGCGCCGCTGCCAACGCAGCGAGCACATCGTCCGCCACGACCCCGGCACCGCCCTGTAAACCCTGCGCGCGCCGGATTCCTCCGGGCTTCCAAATGTCGAAGACGCGGAAGGCGATGAACCCCGCCACCAATTCCCGCCAGTGGGCAAATGCCACCGCGCTCGGTGCCACCGGGGAGGCAAACTGGGGCCAGGACATCACCGCCAACGGTCCGATCCAGACCAGGGGCAGGGCGGCAATTTCGTCCAGGACCACGCTCCCCGGGTCGTGCTGCCCGAGCAGAGTCTCAGCCCTGCCGCAGACCGGAATGGCCATCAGAAGGAGCAACAGCGTCCCCAGTCCCCAAACCCAAAGGCTGGAAGCCGACAACAGCAGGAGCAGCCAGAAGAATCCCACGACGCTTCCCCAGGTCCCGGGGCCCGGTCGCAGGCGGCCGGAGCCGAATCCCTGGGCGAACCATAAAGTGAATCGATCGAAGAATGTCATCCGATTCCCATTCGTCGTGAACGCCTGCATCCCGCCGCTTCAGACGTCATCCAGATACAGCCGCCGGTTCCGCCACAGGTAGACTCCGCCGCTGAAGACTGTGAACAGGACCGCCGCCCATTGCGAGACGACCACCAGCCATTGCAGCCAGTTCCCGCCCAGGATGGGCGGCCCCAATACCCAGGCGATCACGTCGCCGCCGGAATCCAACGCGTCCAGCAGGAGGACGGCGATGATGGCCACAATCTGGGAGATGGTCTTGTGCTTCCCGAAGCGCTCGGCGGCGAGCACGACCTGCTTGTTGGCGGCGAGGAGGCGGAGACCGGTGATGGCCAGTTCCCGTGCGACGATCAGCACCACCATCCAGGCGGGCATGAGATGGCGTCCGACAAACGCGATGAACGCGGAGCAGATCAGGATCTTGTCGGCGAGCGGATCCATGAGGATGCCGAAGTCCGTGATCAGTTTCCGTTCGCGCGCGATCCGGCCATCGAAGTAGTCCGTGAGGCTTGCAGCGCTGAACAAAAGCAACGCCGCCGTCTCGTGACCGGGAAACGCCACGAACATCGCCACCAGGAAGACGGCCGTGAGGGCAAATCGGGAAACCGTGAGTTGGTTCGGAAGATTCAAGCGGGAGCGGAGTGGCCGGCCCTGAGATAGCCGGACTCGCCCTCCGGCGCGACGGCAAACTCGCCGGACAGGCTGAAGCCTGCGCTACAAACGGGGCGTTCGTTGTGCAGCCTTTAGGCTGTCCGCCCACTCCCGACTACCGTCTCCCGCCGAAGCCTCCACGGAAACCCCCGCCACCAAATCCGCCCCAGGAATGCCCGCCGCCCCAGCCGCCGCCACCCCACCCTCCGTCACCCCAGGACCGTCCCCCACCCCAACTATCCGCGCGGTAGGACCCCGCGCTCTGCCGCGCCCAATCGCTGTCGAGACTGCTCCGCGTGGAGGAATCATTCACCGAGTTCCATCCGCCCGACCCGCGGTCGTACTGCTGCCACCCGCCGTCCGTGTGCTGGTAGATGTTCCCGTCATCCTTGGCGAAGGTGGAGTTGCCCACGTGATAGACCCCGTTGCCATCCGATCCCTGGATGCCCCCGGCATGGACACTCTGTCCGGTCGCCGGATTCACCACCGTTCCCCGCGCATAATTGGCCGACCTTCCGGAATCCGCATTCCCCACGGTTCCGCGGGATCCATAGGCACCCAGGCCCGTATTCGGATTATAGGTGGCCCCGCGCGCCGCGGTGGCGTAGTTGCCGTTGTACACATTCTCCACCGCACCCCGTTCGCCGACCGCCATCGCACCGGTGACGGAATTGTAGGCGTGTCCCCACTGCTCGGCACCGGCCCGCCCGGTCCAGGCATTGTAGCCCGCCGCCCCCTGGCTCACGCCGCTCCAGTTGCCCCAGTTGTGGTACACATTCCCGGTCGTCCCCGCCCAGCCTCCCGGGCCCCACGCCGTCACCCCGCCGTAGGCATTGTAGTGCCAGCCGGAATAGGCGCCCCAATACGGAGCCGGCGGGCAGGCACACCAGTAGTTCCACCCACCCGCCCAGGCCCAGCCCATCGCGAAGCCGTAGCCCCATCCCGCCCACGGCGTCCAGGCAAGGGTCGCATCGTAACCGTAGGTGACCGGCGTCGCGATGTAGACGGATCCGAGATAGGGGTCATAGACATACCCGGTTCCGTACACGACGACCCCGGCGGAATTCACGACGGTGCCGTAGTATCCGGGCGTGTACCCCGCGATCACATCCGTGTCCGTCGCATTGTAGATCCGCACGTAGGTGACCCAGTGAACGGACGACGAGAGCGGAATGGTGTAGATCACCGCCGGAACCGAGGTGGCGAGCACCCATGGACCGGACGGAGCCGACGCCGTGAACCACAGTCCGTTCTGGACCGCGTACAAGGAGGAAGGCCCGACCTGGATCACCGCCGTGGACGAGTTGACGGCATACGACAAGGACGTGCCCTCGATGGTCGACCACTTCGGAGACCCTCCGTCATACGTGGGTGCGGGATCCATCTGCACCGAGCCGAGGGTTGCGCGCGTCATTTGCGGAATGCTGTTGGCAATGACCGCCTCCTGCGCCTGCGCAGTCCCGGCCACGGAGGCCAGCACGTTCTCCTTCGGGCTGCTCGCGGGGATGCTGGCGAAATCCGAGGGCAGGCCGTCGTTGGGCACGTAGGACCACGGGCCCGCAAAACTGCCCGCGGTGAACCAACGCCCGGAAGTCAGCACGTAATACGACTGCCCCGAGGCGTACTGGAAGACATTGGCCACCGTGTTGGTGCCATAGGCCAGCTGCGTCCCGGGAATCGGCGCCCAGACGGGCTGGCCTTGAAACACCACCAGTGACGCCGGCTGCGTCGCCACATAGATGGTGGGCAGGGGCGTGGATCCCAGGGACGGCGTCGAACCCGTCGACGGATTCTTCTGCCCCGCCATCAGGTCCACCGCCTGCTGCGCGACCGCCCTGGACTGGAGGGACGACACGGCGGAGGGAACGGAACTGGACACCACCCAGGGCCCGTTCAACGAGGGCGCCTGCACGAATCCATCCCACAGGTGCAGGTACAGCGTGCCGTCCGGTCCCCGCACCAGGAGCGCGCGGGTGTTGAGGAGCCGCTGGAACCCGGAGGAATCCGCCGGACCGAAGGCCGGGTTCCCCTGCACCAGCACCAGCACCGCCGGTGAATAGGACACGATGAACTGCGGCGGCGTGTTTTGGACCGGATAGCGGGGCGCGGTCTGTTGCGCCTGCCGGATGGCGAGGTCGGCTTCGAGGCGGTCGAGCGCGATCGTCCGGGCCGAAGTCATGGCCCAGGATTGAAGCAGCCCCTGGTAGTTCACGTTCTGATCCGGAGAGCCCGGGAACTGGACGTTGGAGACCGTGGCGTTGTAGAGGGTGACCTGGCGATTGACCTTGTCCGTCTCGGTGGAGGCCGAAAGCGTCACCGTCCCGTAGGTCGGCTCCGGCGTCCCCACCGGCTGCGCCGCCACCACGGTGCGGGCGGTCAACTGGGTTCCATCCCACGAGGTCAACTGGGGCTGATACACCGTGAACGTGATGCCGTTCGCCGTGAAGCTGCGGGGCCATCCGGTATCGGGAACCCCGGAACCTCCGCCGCCGGATCCCGAGGAGGCGCAGGAGGTCGCCATCCAGACCAAAACCAGGGAACCCAAAACCAACAGGAATCGGGTCACGAAACGCGGCATCGCCTTCACCTGGATAATTTGCCCGGGGGCCCTCAACACGGGCAATCCGAATCCCGACGATGGGTGGCACCGAAATCCGATCCGCTCACCACGCGATGCTGCCCACCGAGTCGTCCGGTAACGCCCCACCCGTTTCGAGCCGTGGCAACGGCCGCAGCAGTTCCGGCGGGGTCGAACCATCCACGGGAATCCGGTAGAGACCCCGGAGACCCTGGACGATTCCCACCGCCACCACCGATCGACCATCGGGAGCGAACCGGGCGACGGAACGAAAGGCGTCCCCCGGGGCGCGAAGATCGGTGATCGGATTCCGCGAAGCCCCACCGGATCCCATCACGTACAGATTCACCCGGTCGGAAAAGCAAATGCGCGTGCCGTCCGGGGACCACGACGGCCAGGCGTCGCCATACGCCGTGTTGGGGAATCGAAGGACGTCCGCAGCGCCGCCGTCCGCCCCAAGTCGTCCCGAGTAGATTCCGCCCTGATCCACGACATTGCCGCTGAAGTTGTGGAAGACGAGACGCGTGCCGTCCGGACTCAGGACGGGAACAGCGTCGTAGGGATTCCGGACCAGCAGCGTGACGGATTGCGAAGGATCCATGAAGTCCACGGCGCGAAATCCCTGGAGGCTCGGACCCAGGTTGAAATCGTCCAACGCCACCCGTCGGCTGTCCGGAAACCACGAGAACCCCTGGGAAAAGGTTCCGTTCGCGTACACGACGGATTCCACACCGGATTCCAAATCCCGCACGAGGATCAACCCGCCGGGCGATCCGTCGAGCCGCCGAAACAGCAGCTTCCGACGGTCGGGGGAGATCACGGGCTGGGTGCCGACCGTCACAAATCGCCGGGCACCGTCCTCCGGGGACAGCGCCCAGATCGTCTCATCCGCCTGGTTGTAAAGAATGGTTCCGGACACCGGCGCTTCCTCCAGGGGATGCATCCCTGCGATCCGCGCCACCTCGGAGTCGTCCAGGACGCGAAGGAAGAAGGCCACTTCGTCCACGGCGCCCAGGAACGAATCCGCAAACGTTGCATTCATCCCCCTGAAGTCCGCTCCTCCGATGGAGACCGCGCCCTCATCGTAAAACGGAAACCCGGTTTCTTCGGTTCCCGGAGTTTGGGACGGGAGTCGGACACCATTGAGGAAGAGCGTCACCCGATTCGTCTCCACCGTCATCGCGAGGTGATACCAGGTGTTCGTGTTGGCCTGCCACCAATGCTGCTGGCTGACGTTCGCCACCGACGCCGGAGGAAGCGGCTTGTTTACGAATCCAAGGATGCCGGGCGCCGGTGTCGCTCGAAGGGCAATCCCGGAATGTCCCGGCAACGACGCGAGTGCCTTGCCGAAGACCATGTTTCCCGAGGCGAAGGCGCCGAAGGGCGGCTCCGTTTCAAGCTGCACCCAGGCGCACACGGTAAACGCGCCCGGCCGCAACGAGGGCGAATCGGGAATCCGGATGATGCCCTGCCCGCGGCCCTTGAAATGAAAGGCGCGTCCAAATCGACCCGGCACAAAGGTGACATCGCCCACCACCTCCCCGGGATTTCGACCCAGGGCATCCGTCGCGTCGCCTTCCCCGCGCCACAGACTCACCAGGCCGTCCGGATAATTCGGCTCCTCCGAAGGCGCCCCGGCCACCGCTCGGTAAAACCGATGCGGAAGCCGATCCGCGTCCGGATCGTGGATCGGCACCCCGGCCAGAAGATCGAGGGACGTCGTCGCGATGGCCTCCCAATCCACCAGGTTCGTCGAGGCCTCGACCACCACGCGGTCTCCGGGCCGACCGGATGCGCCAACGGATCCCCGGAAGCCGCCATCCCCCCATTCCGCCGGAGTCCGCGTCCCGGATCCGGACTGCGGAGGGGGCGGCAGCAACACGACGACCGCTTCCGCCGGGACACTCGACAACTCGCCATCCGAAACCGTCAGGCCAAAGGTCAACCGGGTCGGTACCGAAACCGGCGACGCGAGAAACTCCGCCACCGCATTCGTCGTGGAAACCCAACGGACTCCAGGTCCCGAAGTCTGGCTCCACTGGAACTGAAGCGCGCCTCCTTCCGGATCCGAACTCGCCATCCCGTTCAGAAACACGGATTCATCGGAAGTCGGCACCACGGGAAGAGGCGGTCCCGTGCGGGCGACGGGCGGCAGGTTCGCCGGCACCGGAGGATGCTCCGAGGTCGCCGCCGAACCCCACGATTCGAGCTCCTCCAGGTTGGCCCCCGGAGGCCAGGTTGAGGATTCCCGCTGCCCGTTCGTGTCCCGCACGACATCGACCAACAGGCCGGCCTCCTGTCCCGCCCCACCCAGGAGCGATTCCTCTATCCGGAACTCCGCGGACCAGGCCCCTCCGCCCGGCGCCACCAAGGCCGTGAATCCATATTCGAAATCCTCGGTCCCGGAGAGACGCGTCCCATCGCCGACCGTCTGGAACGGCACTCCTCCTTCATCGACGTAGAATCCGCGGTCGGATTCCCGGGGAGCTCCCAGTCCCTTCGCTTCGGGATGGATCACCAATCCCACCCGGGTCGGCGACGCGCCGGATGCGGCCAAGGGAAGCTCGGAAAACCCGACGTAAAGGGCGCCCCCCGCCCGGATCAACCTCGCATCCGTCCAGCGCCCGTCGCGCAGCGGGACCCGGAGCACCGCGGCCCGCCGATAGGCCTCGTCATTGGCGTATCCATCGAGAATCGGGACGGTGTCCGATTCCGGGATCGCCAACGGACCCACGACAAAGTCCACGGCGGCGCCTCCCGTTCCGCCATCCGCATCCGCCGCCGACAGCGTGAGCACATAACGCCCGGGCGACAGTCCCTGCAAAACCCAGCCGGCCCCCAGGGTCTCCCGATGAA